>CAZTDK010000297.1:0-7558 GCA_964611965.1 uncultured Binatia bacterium (SeqCode)
CTCACAGGCAAGGAATCAGCACCCAGTGGCCGTGTTTTGCACAAGGCTGTAGCTACGGTACCGGGTTGAGGTTGATCTTGTGTTGCTCCAATTGCTTCCGCACACTCTCGAACTTCTCGTAGCCGGAAATGGTCACCGGCCCGTCGTAGCCTTCGCTCTGCAGCTTGCGCGGTGGATACTTGAGAAAGCTCTGGCCCACTTTTTCCAGCTCCTCGCCCATGACAGGGGCGACCCAGGTCCGCTCAGTCCAGTTGGTCATGAACAGGTCGTAGCGTTCCTGCGGATCCTGCCAGAGATCAAATATCTGTGGGACCGTGGCAACGTATTTCTCGGCGCCCTTCCAGCCGAGATTGGTATCCACAGCCAGGCCGCCCGTGTCCGCGCCATTGTCGCCGCGCAAATTGAATACGAACTTGAAGTTGTGCCAGCGCACAGCTCCGGGCAGGAGTTCATTCTCAGTGAAGTAGTCCCAAGTTTCGCGGGGGTCAGGTCCCGTGCCAAACAGCACCGGTGAGATGTCGTAGCTGTCGAACATCATCGGCTGGCCGTCGATATCGTTCTCCGGCAGCTTGACGCCGGCGAGCGCGGCGAAGGTCGCCATGAAATCAAGGCCGCCGACGATGTCATAGTTCCTGTCGCCGGCCTTGATCTTGCCCGGCATCCACGCCATGGCCGGGACACGGTTGCCGCCTTCACGGTCGGTGCCCTTCGTGCCACGGAACGGTGTGTACCCAGCATCGGGGTAGACGTCCTGCCACGCCCCGTTGTCGGTGGTCCAGAACACCAGCGTGTTACCCTTGTCCAGGCCCAGCGCGCGAATCTTGTTCATGACATTGCCAATGCGCGTGTCCGCCTCGACCAGCGAGTCGGCATATTTGCTTTTGGAGAGCGATTTGCCGATGAAGTCGGGGTGCGGCAGGTTCGGCTGGTGCACTTTCATGAAGTTGATGTTGACCCAGGAACCAGAGCGCCAGGGCGAAGTGGGTACTGGCCACCAACGTGGGATCCGGGCCGAAGACGAAGAGAGCCGCGTCACACGGTGCCGGCACGCGCGCCAGACGGCGCTGCATGAGGCGGGGAGCTTCGGTGAAGCGCGCATCGTAGCAAGCGGTTCGTATGAGGACAGAGGCCGCCACGATGCGCTGCGGCGCCGTCCCAAGTCGGCGTGCGAGATCGTCCAGTCGCGCGGTGATCGCAACCGTTTCGTCACGCTCGGCGCGCATCGAATGCACATACCAGCGCGCGTACAGGATGCCGAAGAGCTGCGCCCGCGAGCCCACCGCGGCGCACAGCTCGGCCGTGCGCTCGAAGCTCTCGCGCACTTCCTCAGAAGCGAAGCCACGCAGGTCGATGAGGATCGCGCCGTGTGCGAGGCGCAGCTCGAGCTCGGTGCGCCGCCGCTGGTCGTCGTCGGGCAGTCGAGCCAGGAGCAGCAGCGCGGCATCGAGGTATTCCACCGCTTCGCGATTGGCAAAGCGCAGGCGGGCGCGCTCCGCGGCAGCGCTCAGGTAACGCAACGCCCGCGCATCGTCATGGCCACGCTCGAAGTGACTCGCCAGCTGGGAGGCAATGTCCATGTGCCGCACCCCGTAGGCGGCCTCCAGCGCCTGCCCGATGCGCTGGTGCAGCTGCATGCAGCGCCTCGGCGATCTGACCGTACACGGCTCGCCGGTACAGCTCATGCACGAAAGCGTAGCGCCGCGACACACTTCCGTCGGGCCACTCGACATGCCCGGCCACGCGCAGAAAGCGCCGCGCGTGAACAAATGCCTCGCAGCGCATCTCGACGTCGACGACCTCGCATCCCAGCGGCGCCGCCACGACCAGCGGGGTGAAATCGTCCCCCGCCACACTCGCCGCTTGTAGCAGGTGGCGATCGGCAGGGCTGAGACCCTCCAAATCATTGTCGATGAGGAGGCGCACATCGTCGGGAACGTCAAGGGTGATCGTCTCCAACGGCGCGCGCAACGACCACCCCGGCGACGTCTCGAGAATGACGCCCTGCAACCGCAGGTGATCGATGAAACCGGCCATGAACAACGGATTGCCATCGGTGTGCCGGCGGATCACCCGTGCAAAGGTGGCTGGAAAGTCGTGGCGCGGAAAACGCGCGTCGAGATACACCGACACGTCGGCCTCACTCAGGTACGCCAACGGAAGCTCGATGCACTGCCGGCGCACGGCAAGGGTACGCATGACCTGCATCAGCACGTGCTCATGGACGATCGCGTCGGCGGGACGGAAGGTGCCGATCACCAGCAGCCGCGCCGGTTCGACACGTTGCGCCAGTGCCCACAGCAAATCGATCGTCGACGGATCGCTCCAGTGCAGGTCTTCGAGCACGAGCACGACAGCCACCTCGGCCGTCAGCGCTTCGATCAACGCCGCGAACTCGCGCAGCATGCGTTCGGGCTTGACTCCCTGTAACGACTGCCGCAGCGTCCGTTGGTCCTCGTCATTGATGAGGCCGGGCATCTGCGCCAACCACGTCGGGGCGAGCCGGCGAAGCAACTCGGCCAATCGACCGGCATCGCGGCGGCGCGCCAGGTCCTCAAGGGCCTCGAGGACCGGCATGTACGCTTCTCGCGCGCCGTGTTGGCCCACACACGTTCCACGCGCAATCCATACCGGCACGCCCGCGGCCGACACGGCGGAGGACTCGAGAAAGGTCTTGACCAGAGCACTTTTCCCGATCCCCGCTTCGCCGGACACGAAGACGTGCGCGCGGTCGCCGCGCAGCGCCTGCGCCAACGCCGAGGACAGCCGCCGCAATTCCGCGGCGCGCCCCACGCAGGGGAGCGCCGCCGCCGGCTCGTGGCCGATAGCGGGCGGCGATGGAAATTCGGATGGCGCGATGAACCGTCCGGCACCGATGGGCGCGATGAAGCGGAAGCCGCGCCGCTGCACCGTTTCGATGAGCCGCGGCGTCTTGGAATCGTCCTTGAGCGCGACGCGCAGCTCGCGGATGGACTTGCTGAGCACCCATTCGGTGACCGCCACGTTCGGCCAGACGGCCTCGAGCAGGTCGTTCTTGCTGACCAGCGTCCCCGGTCGCTCGGCCAGGTAATACAGCACACGCCAGGTTTTCGGCCGCAGTGGAATCGGCCGGCTATCCTGCAGGAGTTGGCCGCCGCGGAAGTCCAACTGGAAGCTGCCGAACTGAATGCTGGCCGGAGACGACGCCTGAATCCGCCATGCCGCCGCCCCGCCAGTCGTCGGAGAAGGCTCGTCTTCCTTCTCTTTGTTGGCCATCGCGTCTACCTACGCCTTTCTGGTGTAGACGCAACGGAAGTCGCCCACCGTCAGCCGGGGTGCAACCATCAAAGATATCCAGGGGCCGATGACACGCCGCCTTCGCCTCGACTATCGTGTGGCCGCCACCGAGGCAGCCCTTGATCACGCTCTGCGCCGCCATCGGGCTTTGCACGCCCTGCCGGTGAACAGCGACGGCGGTTGACGCCCCGTTTGTCCGCGCCGTATACATGGGTCATTCGAAAATTGCACGGACGGCGCGTCAGCGGGAAATGTCTGATACTTACCTCTTCCGTCAAAGCGGCCCTTTATTCGGAATATCCACCGCCGCTCGCGGCTGCAGAACGGTGCCGATTGACCGCGCGTTCTGAAACCTCCCACGCGGCAGGCGACGCGGGGCACCGGTACCGACCACACCGCGCGGGGCGGGCAGTGAGGAGGTGTTGTGGACGCGGGCGAGCATCGGGGTGAGGAGGGGCAGCACGAACGCCACCGGCTGCGCTATCGGGTTGCGTTCGCCGTAACGGCTGCAGTGGTCCTGGCCATCGCGGCCACCCTGCCGTTCTCGGTCAAGGGGATCGTCGACGATCTGCTCGGTCCGCCGACCGGCAAGGTGATCGCGATTACCGGTACGCCGCACGCTGCGGCGGCTCCGACGCACAGTCAGGTGCATGTCGCTTTCATCTCGCTCGACGAGATCGATCTCATGGCGACGTTGCGCATCTCGGGCCACTACGTGTGCCGTAGCGACTGCGACTCGAGCCATCGCATCATCCTCGTGTCAGTGACCGAGGACGATGCCGATGCGGAGGGCATGCCGCCATCGGCCACGTTCACGTTGCCGCCCGCCGGTGCGGCCTTTTCGCAGACCTTCGACCTGCCCATCCGCGGCTATCCGATCCACTACCCGTTCGATCGCTACAAGATGATGATGGCGGTGGCATTGCAGCGGGTCCATCCGGATGGACGCGTCGAGACGCTCGGCCCCGAGGAGGCCAAGGGCCAGTTGTTTCTCACCATCCAGGAGCTGCTGCCGCGCCAGAGCATGTCGGAACCGGTGCTGCTCGATCCGCAGAGCCTGCGCTCCGAGGGCGATCCGCTGCCGTATCTCAATGCGTTCATGGTTTCCTTCGAACGGCCGCGCTATCTGCGCGCGCTCGCCGTACTACTGGTGATTCTGATCGCGGCCGCGGCGGCCTATTCGGTCTTCCTGCGACCGCTGAACGATCTGTTCGTCAACTCGGGCGCACTGGTGTTGGGGGTGTGGGGGATTCGCGCCATCCTGGTGCCCAGCAGTCTCGCCTATATGACCGCGGTGGATTTGGCCCTATCCACCGTGATCATCTTTCTGCTCGGCGCGCTCACGGTTCGCACCCTTGTCTACGTGCACGATCGCGGCGAGCTTCGCCTGCTGCGGCGTCGGCGTCGGGTGGCGGATCCGGCCCCGCCCGGCGAGCGGGGATCGGGTCACACCGGCACCAGATGAGAGGACGGGCGGAGCGGGGCAGGTGGTGGGGGTCGGGACACGTGGGCGTGCTGCACGCGGCGCTGGGGCTGCTCGTCGGCCTGGGGCTCGCCCCGGCTGCTGCAGGCGCAGCGGACGAGCCGCTGCTTGCGCGCCAGTACCTGACCGGGGACTGGAACGGCATCCGGCCGTTCCTGTCCAGCCACGGCTTCCAGCCCTACCTGACCTATACCGGCATCACCTGGGGGAACCTCCACGGCGGCCAAGACACCGGCGCACAGGTCAACGCGTATCTCGACTTCGGTTTCGATCTCGACTTAGCCAAGCTCGGTGCGTGGGACGGGCTTGGCGTCCATGCCGACTTTCACTGGTGGCAGGGATCGCGACCGACCCCCAAGCTGATCGGCGGCGTCCTCGCCATGGCGCTGAGCGATTGGGAAGCTGCCGATACGTTTCGGGTGTTCAATCTGTACCTGCGCCAGGCCTTCGATAGCGATCGGTTCGTTCTCAAGATCGGCCAGATCGCCGCCGACACCGACTTCATGGTGTCGCGTTACGGCGGCGTCTTCCTGAACGCGGCTTTCGGCGACCTGCCGTCGCAGAACCTCAACCTCGACGCGCCGGTGTATCCGTTGGCCGGGCCGGGCGTGTTCGCCGCGGCGCGACCGCTGGCCTGGCTCACCGGTCGCTTCGGTGCGTACAGCGGCGAAGCGGGCACCGACGTGACCGGCAATCATGGTTTCGGGTGGGGGCTCGGCAACAGCGCCGGGTACACATTCTTCTGGGAGCTTGCCGCCGCTGCGCCGGAGAGCTGGACGCCGGCGACCTACACCTTGGGCGCCATCTACGACACCGGCGGGTCGGCACAGTTCGGCACCGGCGTAGAGCGCAGCACGCACTACGAATTTTATGGCATGATCGATCAAGCCCTGCTCGCCGATGCGCACGGTGACCCGGTGCTGGGCGCGTTCGCGCGGATGAGCGGCAACCCGCAGGATGCCCGGAACGTGGTCAGTTTGTATGCCGACGCTGGCCTGGCGGCGTTCGGCGTGGTTCCGGGGCGGCCGAAAGACGTTTTGGGCGGCGCCGTTTCGGTGTTGCGCTTCACCAACGACTTCCAGCATCAAGAGCAGATCGGCGGGACGCGGGTCGGCGACGGCGAGACCGCCTTCGAGGTGACGTACCAGATCGCCATCGCTCCGTGGCTGGTCGTGCAACCCGACGCGCAGTTCTTCTTCAACCCCGCCTTCAGCCGCCGCGATGCGCAGGCCCTCGGCGGTGAGATGGTTGCGATCTTCTAGCGCTCGGACGGTACCGACGCCGCTCGGCCGGGCGCCGGTCACGCGGCGAGCGGCGCGAACAGGCCGGCGATGTCCGCGACGTGAATCGGTAGGAGCAGCGCAAGGGCCGGCCTTCGGACTCGGCAACAGACGGACGTTCACTCGCAATCTGAGAACGTTATCCCGCTATCTTCCGGGATCGGTGGAGACGGGAGCGCAACCCTGCACCGGTCAAGATCAGTCGGCGGTGAGGATGGATGTCGACCAATGGTCGACAGGAACCTGCATAACTTTATTTGTTGAAAGTGATTGTTCGTGGAAGCTGTTGCTGGCCGCCCGCTCGATCCCATGATCGCCAACACCTGCGCGCCGGTCACGGCCGCGGTGATGACGCGGCTCACACTAGGCCGAAGAACTGTCCGAAACGGGAACGGGTGCGCTCCGTGGCGGCAAGATGATTCCACTCTCGCAGCCGCTTCGTATATGCCTCGCTCTCTCGCCCGGTCTGCCGACTCAGTGCGACCAGCGCACGCCGACTAAGCCCGCCATCCCATTCGTTTGGGCATCGGCCGACACGGCTCTTGGTGAGTTTCACTAACGCTCCACTGTCCGAATGTTCGATACTGAAGGGGTGCTCGCGGCACGCAACTGGACGCTGCTGATAGACCGTGCAACGGTTGTCCGCACCCAAGAACGCGCAGGCGTGGCCCTCCCATCGCAGCGTCACGACACAACGCCGCGCTGACAGCCACAGCCACCACGGACTGCGCTTCTCCAGGCTGATGGCGCCCTCTGGGACGAAGCGCACCAAGTGTTGCCACGCGCGACCCGTCCCCGCTACCAGCCGGCGAATGTCGGCATCGGTCACCATCACCATTGTCTCGCGGCAGCAATTGCCGCAACCAGTGCAGCGAAACGCCAGCAGTCTCTGCCAGTCAGACATGGCATGACAGAAGAGCAGAACATCGAGTGAGACTCCAGCGCCAGGGGCTTCGGCCCGTGCTCGTCGGCACCAATCGAGCAATTTGAGCGTAAGTCCCCGATGGGTCAGCTCCGGCGCGCCGCAAGGGACTTTTTCTGAACAGCTAGCCAATGCTCACATTGATAATGCCCCAACAGCATGAATCACTCCACTAGCGCGCGTTCGCGCATGAGTCCCGCTCGCACTCGCTGCCAACGCTTTCCGGAGCTCGTTTTTGGCCTCGGGGCTATTGCTCGGTCGCTGGCGGCCATATGGTCTCCTTGACGTCTTCACGCGCGTAAAGGAAAGTCGTCTTCGAACCATGGCGAGCCCCAAGATCACGCTGATCGGTGCCGGAGGTCTCTCGTTCGGCCCCACGATGGTCAACGATGTCATCCACACGCCGGCGCTCGCGGGGAGCCGACTCATGCTCCACGACGTCAGCGCGCACCGTTTGCAGCGGGCCTACCGATTCGCGGCCAAGCTCAACACCGGCAAAGGGGCCCCGGTCTTCCTCGAATCCAGTACCGACCCCGCCGAGGAGCCCGAGGGTGCCGACTTTTGCCTGAGCAGTGCCGAGTTTGGCCGCTTCAAGTACTG
>CAZTDK010000298.1:0-7548 GCA_964611965.1 uncultured Binatia bacterium (SeqCode)
CTGGAGAAATTGGTGAAGCGAGATCGCAGATGGATCCGGCTTGCACAGGCGGGCATCGCAGGGATTGCACTGGGCACACTGGTCATCGGTAGCCTCCCGCCACGCGCCTACAACAAGGATCTCCAGGTGGAGTACCTGACCGCCTGGGCCCTGCGGGACGGTGTCGACATCTTCACTCCGGTGAACGAATTGTCGGCGCGCTACTTTCCCGCGCCATCACAGAGCTTTCCGCATCCCAGCCCGCATCCTCCAGTGCTAGCGCTCATCAGTCTTCCGATGACGCTCGTGCCGTTCCCTGTGCTCGCGCTCCTCTGGCTGGCGCTGAACGTCGCGCTGCTGATTCTCATAGGACGCTGGCTCGGGCTTTCGGTGCAAGCGAGTCTCCCGCTGGCGGCGTGGCCGCCGGTGTGGTGGGTGCTGTATCTGGGCCAGTACGAGCTCATTCTTCTGGTCATGGCGCTGCTCGGCTGGCGGGCGGCGGCGCGCGGACAGGACTGGCGGGCGGGCATGTGGCTGGGCGTTGCGACGGCAATCAAATTCTATCCGGCAGTGTTCCTCTTATCGTTCGTCGTTCGGAGGCGGTGGCGTCTGATACTGAGCGCCGGCCTCGTCGTGGGGCTGAGTCAGCTCGGCAGCCTGGCGGCGGTCGGCGTGAACCCCTTTCTCCATTACTACACCGATATCCTGCCGACGGTTTCCGCGGGATACGCGCACATCGGGCTCAACTCGTCGCCCTACGTAGCATTGCTGCGGCTCTTCGGAGGCTCGACGGATGTCATCCCGCTGATCAGCGCGCCGGGGATCGTCGTGCCGGCGACAGTAGTCATCTCCCTATTGGCACTGGCAGCGCTGTTGAAGCTCGAGCCGGAAGCGGCGCCGGCAGTCGCGCTGGTCGCGCTTCCGCAAGTATGGTTCTACCAAGCAGTGATGGCCTTGCCGGAGTTGGTCGCGCTTGTGCGTACTGTGAATCTCCGGCGTGCTGCCCTTGTGGCGGGCCTGGCGATGTCTTTGGTGGTGCCTTTGCTGAACAACCTGCTCAGTCCGATACTCCAGGCCATGCAATGGAGCGGGACCAAGGCGCCGCCGTTTGCCGGCGTGCTGGCCGCAATTCCGCCTCTCGGTGGCGTGCTCTTGCTGATCCTGGCGCTCGCGCGCGCGCAGCAGGGAACGACGGAGCCGAAGAAATGAAACGCAAGCCGGTGTGGCTGCACTCCGCCATCATCATCCTATTGCTGGTCTCCGTGGTGGTTCCACTGCTGGGGTCGGTCCTCCGAGAGAAGGACTTCGGGATCGCCTTCGACGCGGGTGGAGGAGGGTGGTCGTCGGATTTCGCCGCACACCTGACATTCGCCAAGGCATTTTGGAAGGGCCACGCCGGCTACGATGTACAGAGTCACCTGCGTATCACGGGCGCGCGATTCGGACGGCCGGTCGAGCATGCCTTGCCGTTCGGCTATTCGCCGACGATGCTCTGGTTGCTTGCGCCGTTCTGTCTGCTGTCACCTGCCGTGGCCTTCATCTCGTGGACCCTTCTCGATGTCGCCGTGATCTGGTGGATGACCAGTCCGGAATGGGGCGTTTGGATAGCAGCAGCGCTCTTCAGTCCGGCTGCGATCGCATGCTTCAAGCTCGGACAAACGTCCTTTCTGACCGCTGCCGGGTTGCTCTTTCTCATGCTTCGCGATCTGGAGCGCTACGCCACTGGCACGCGGGCTCCGTCTCTGGCGTCTGAGTGGCCTGACGTAATCGCTCTCTGGGCACTGACTGCGAAACCACCGCTGGCGCTGACGGCTGGCATCGCTTTGGTGGCCGAGCGGCGATGGCGAACCGTAGCCTGGGCGCTCGGCCTGAGCGTCTTGACGAGTGCGGTGCTCACGCCGCTGTTGGGAACCTCCTGGGTGTACGACTACGTTCACCTGATGATCCACTACGACCTGCAAACCGCCGATCCCGCATTCGTCTGGTCGCTGAAGCCGCAGACGATGGGCAATCTCCGGGCCCTCTTGCAGGTGACCGTTGGTTTCGGTGATGCGCTCGCGAGTCGGTGGTCGAGTGGCGCGTGGCTCCTGGCGCTCCTGAGTATTGTCGCCGTCGGCTGGCGGCGCTGGCTCGGACCGGAAGGCGTCTGGGGGGGCGCCATGCTGTCATACTTGCTGTTTTGCCCGCACGTCACCTCGACCGAGGAGTTGCATTTGGTCCTTGTACTAGCCCTGGTTGCGCCTGCGAGTCGCACCGTGCCGGGCGCGGTGCGTTGGCCGGTCGTGGCAATGGCTCTTGCCGTTCTCTACCTCGCCCCGGGCTTCGGCTACGAAGGTGCGTTGCGAATACCAGGCGTGGTTGTGGCCAAGACACTCCTCGTGGGTTTGGTTTGCGTGTATTCTCTGTGGTGCGGGGAGGCTTTTGGGCGCCAAACGGCGAATGAGCGAATGAGCAAAACTTGCGCTTGAGGGGGGCAGCAAGAGCGAGTAGGGTGGATCCGTTAGAGAGAAGTAGAATGAAACTATTGAGCAGATTCCTTAGAGACGCCGCCGGCCAGGATCTTGCGGAGTATGGCATCGCACTGGCGGCAATCGCCCTTGGCGCGGCCCTCGCGGCGGTAGCGCTTGCAGGAAACGTCAGCACGATCTGGAGCACCGCGAATAGCGTTATCGCTCAGTCCCTTTAGTGATAGTGCCATCACTTCACTGGCACCAGTAGGTTGGAAGCCGAGCGCCGCAGACGAGATGGGTGATCGTCTCAACGTGGGTCCGCGACGGAGTCGTCACCCGCGAGACGTTGCTTCCGAACGTACACCTCTTCAATCTCGCCCTGAAAGACCCGCTCCCATTCGCCGTCACCGCGGAGCACGCTAGCTAACGCGGACTCGGTCGGCATCAACACGGTACGCACATCGTACTTGTGCAGGACATCGCGCCAATTCGCCTGTAGATTCGCGACTTGTGTATAGTCGTTCACGATTTGCGGTCCATACATGTCGATGCGGCCATCGATGAACACCGGCCGGTTGGGATACCAGCGGTAGATGAGATACCCCCCCCAGCCCTGAGCGTTGAAAATAGGGCCGGGCAGGTCGTGCGCTTCGATGAACCGAGCCCCTTCCACCGGCATGTCGCTGGGCTTCGGCTCCCATCCGAGTTGCATGAGCTTTGCGGTCTTCGGACGCGTCGCAAATGCCACGCCGGAAAGAACGAGGACGACCAGGAGCAGCCAGTTCACGATCAAGAATCCGCGCGGCAGGCGGGACGGGGGCAACTCGCGAGCCCAGCGGAAGCGATCGCATAACGCCAGGACGAGCACCGGGGCCAGCACCAGCGCGGACATGGAAATCTGCCGGGTCGACACCAGTGCCTGCAGTGTGAAGACGCCGGCCAGCAGCGCATCGCCGAATGCTGCGCGGGCGCCGCGGCGGACACCGAGCCCCATGAACACCAGGACCCCGGCGGCGAATACCAACGACATCGGCTCGTGGAAGTTTGGCGACTGAAACTCGGTGACCACGGCAAAAGAGGGATTCGTGTTCTTGAAGTAATATCCGAACGGGTAGAGCAGCATCCGTGGTCCCGCCGGATTCACCGCCGCGGCGGCGACGGTTGCAGCGCCGCACCACCACAGGCTGCGCGGTGCCGGCCGGTCGCCGCGCAGCCACACGAAGGTCTCACTCGTGATGACGAGCGCGAGCAATGCGAGCCCCAGCGCGAAGGCGCCGTGGATGTTGACCCACAACACCATCAGCACGGGCAGCATCCACAAGTGCGCCGGCCGGCCCTCGCGGTAGCGCAGCAGGCTGCTCAGATAAGCGGCCATGAACAGGAGCGTGAGCTCGCGCGGGCGCACGCCCAGGTTGGGCAGCGCCAGCGCCGCCGCCCACAATACGGCGGAAATCGACAGCAACTCGTTGGCGCCCAGATTGCGGAGGAGGCGATAGAGGATCGCGTAGGTGAAGACGACAACCGCCGCCGACAACAGCGCCGCGGTCGCATAGCCGCCGTAGCGTGTGATCAGCGCCATGGCCAATTCCCACAACCACTCGTGCACCACCCAGGGTTGGCCGGACGCGGTGTAGGAAAATAGATCGGTGGTCGGGACGCTGCCGGTCTTGAGAATGATCTCGCCGGTGCGCACGTGCCACCAGAAATCGATGTCGGTCGGGCGTTTTAGATCGAGGGAGAAGACTGCAATGAAGACGACGATGACGGCGAGAACGCGGTGAGTCATAGGTTGGGTGAGTCTGCGGTGTATGCGCTCTGGATGGTTCTTGTCACCAGGATTCTGAAGGTTCGTTACCTCAAGGAGCTATGGCTTCGTCTCATTGTCCCCGCGTTCGGCGATGACTGCTAGCACAGTGGCGTGTGGGCTTGGAACCTGGAAGCGGTAGGGAGGACGGAATGTCGCGTTCGATGAGGGCGACGTATGGGTTCCGGAAAATCCGACTTAAAAACCCGGGCACCGTCGTCGGAAGCGCCTGACTCGATCAAGTTGGCCCGGTCCGGCGCCTAAGGCCCACCGAATCTGTGAGTGATGGGTAGTCTCGATGAACTATGACGGCGATGGCGTATATGGTCGAGCCATAGCCGCACCAAGTCAGTATGCGACCCAAGGCGATGTGCACGTAAACGTAGGTTGGCGCTGAGCAGGCAGTACCAACGGGGCAGAAGAATTTGACGCACCAACTGGCGAGTGAGTTATGGAATATTATCCGTGTGCTAATCCACGCCACGGCTATGAGCGCGAATTGCTCACGACCACTTAGTCGTGGCAGCAAAAGGCACAGCACGGGAAAGAACATGATTCCGGTGACGTATGGGGAGGCGAATGGACATGCTGCCGCTAGGAGTGCGGGATCGTGCCAAGTGAGGCCAATCGCAACGAGACCGGCAGCGAATGGTAGCCCGTAGGGAAAAATCGCGCAATTCCACCACTGACCCTGCGGTCCATGGTTGAGAATGGCAAGTGCAAAGTCGATCGGCCAAGGGCCGTGCAAAACGAACGCCACCAGAAGAGCGATCGTGAGAATGGCAACATCCCGCCGTTGGTAGTGCGCGCCGAGTAACACCAATGCGAGTTCCTGGGGTTTGATAAGGAGGAAAAGCGCGCCCACGCCGGGCGAATACTCAAGCAATGCGACGCCAGCAACCGAGAGGGCGTCAACATTTCCATTGATAAGTATGTAGTAATAATACGGAGAAATAATGCACAATATTATGGATGTGAGATCGGCTCCGAGGCGTTGCATCGACCACACTAGGAGAAGCGTCGTGACAATTACCCACGATGTATAGGAATAGTGTGCCCCTAACATGGCGAGCGGCCGCAGCAGCCAGACGAGCCAGGGCATGTTGTAGAACCCGGGAACTTCGTACGGGTGCCGCCAGTTGAGGGCTGCGGCGTAAAACTGGGTCGACCAGTCCTCGGGTGCCCCGGTTCCAACGATCTCGAAGGAGAGAATAAGTGATCCAAGGCCGATAACGAAACTGCAAAGGCCCACAATTCGTTTCCGGGTCAACTAGACCTCCCGTTTCGGCTCCCATATCGCACCGGCGACACCAAAGTCCAATTGGTCGGGTTTGTCGGTTAATGACAGCGAGCAGCGATTCGTTCCGGGCGTTGGCGCGGAATGGGTCCGGTGTATCTGGGTATAAAGCTGTAGGCGACGAAGGTTGTGCGGTGGAGTCGGGGAGGTAAAACGTCGGCAGGAAGGTGTCAGGATTTCTCGCCGGAGCGCATTACGCAGGAACATGCCGCATGACGAGGGGGCGTGATGTAGCGCAGCACGACGGCGGCCTTCAAACTGGGAAGTTTCGCAGTTCTGCGCCCGACTGTGGCGATTGGGCGTGAGTGGTTGACAACACCGGGTATCTGGTCAAACTCGACCGCGATGGTTTCCGTGGAAGACGTGGCTGATTCAGAGTCTCAGGCTTCTCGGGAAGCCACGCGTCAGCACCGTTTCCTTCTCTTCGTTCTGGTGCTTGGAATTGTTCTCTTATGGCTTCCCGCATTGCGATCGAGTTTCTGGGTAGACGAGACTTGGACCTATTGGGCAATAGGCGATGGGT
The DNA here is from genome assembly GCA_964611965.1 of uncultured Binatia bacterium (SeqCode). Taxonomy (GTDB): domain Bacteria; phylum Desulfobacterota; class Binatia; order HRBIN30; family HRBIN30; genus CAZTDK01. The sequence goes on from CAZTDK010000298.1 coordinate 6,054, forward strand.
TTTTCGAAGCCATTGATCGTGCCCAGCGGTTCCACTCCGTCTCGCCAACGTATTTCGCGGTTCTGTGGTGTGTGAAGCGGGTGTGTGGCAGCAGCGAATGGGTGCTCCGTCTCCCATCGGTTGTCGCCGGTGTGCTGACGGTCTTCGTGCTATGTCGCCTGGCCGGTCGCCTCACGGATCGCGAAACCGGACTGCTCGCGGGTATCGTATTCGTTTGCAGCGGACCTGTCGCTTTCGCCGCGGCTGACGCACGGCCATATGCGATGGTAGTTCTGGCCTCAACTGGGGCCATTTATTTTCTGGTGGAATGGGTGCGAGAGCGGCGTGCACGGGATGCGGTTGCGTACGCGGTCCTGGCGTCGCTCTCCGTGTACTTACAAGTTCTCTCCGGGGCGATGTTTGCGGTGCACGCGGTGTATGTTTGGCGCGCTCGCGGTGCCGGGCTAGGGCAGGGCCTGCGTGGGGTCAATGGCCTCGCAGTTCTAGTATTCATCTTGCTGCTACCACTTGTGCCAGACGCGTGGTCTCAGTTGGAGGCGTGGGTCCACGTACGCCAGACCGGAAGACCGTTGTGGATTGGAACCCCTACTGTGGCTGATCTCGCCGTCGTCTGCGTTCCTCCGGTGATTGCCTTCAGCCTCTTGATCTCAATTCTTGTTGTATCCGCGGTGACGCCTTCCTTCGCCTTACGATGGCGCGTCCCGAAGGCGGACGGCAACTTGTTGTTGCTTAGTTGGGCGTTCATGCCGCCGACTCTATTCTTTGTGATTTCTGGAATTTCACCGGTAAAGCTCTTTGTTCCGCGGTATGTTCTCTGTGCCGCGCCAGGGCTATCTCTTCTGGCCGCATGCTTGATGAGAGCCGTCGAGCCACCGCGAGCACGCCGCATTGCTGTGCAGATCGTAGTAAGCCTATCGGTACTCAGCTTCTTCGGGACGAATCATGGTGCAGAGGACTGGCGCTCCGCTGTTAACGAGGCCAGGCAATACGCGGCAGGGAAGGCAATTCCGGTTCTGCTTCGATCAGGCATAGATGTCTTGGATGCCAGCGATGTCGATGTCATCCTGGACCCCAACCGGCGAGACAGCATCCTTACTCCACTGGCGGCTTACAAGCTCGACGCGGATGTCATACCTCTGCCGTGGGCCGTGGAAACCGAACCACAACTCCGATACATGGAGCAAATCCTCTCTGATCGCCTGCTACGAGCGGACAGCTTTCTGCTGATTGCTCGTGCCTTCGGAGACGACGGAAAGATGACATCGTGGTTACGGGGCCGCCTCGCTCCGCTCGGCTTCTGCGCGCGCTCACTGGGGAACTTCGGTGCTGTTCATGCCTTGGTGTTCGAACGAGGGGCGGCGGCCTGTGGCAACCAGGGGCTAAAGCATTGATTCGACCTGTCTGTCTTGGTCGTGGTGCTATGGATTGCCAATATCGATATGGTCTTGCCCCGATTTAGTGGACAACTCCGTTAAGCTGCCCGCGCAGCCGATCG
>CAZTDK010000299.1:0-7536 GCA_964611965.1 uncultured Binatia bacterium (SeqCode)
TGCTGCCGTTCAACATCATCAGTGAACTTTCGCGCACACTGGCCCTGGCCGTCCGTCTGTTCGGCAACATGATGAGCGGGGCGATGATCATTGGCATTCTGCTCACCATTACGCCCTTCATCTTTCCGATCATCATGACGGCGCTCGGTCTGCTCACGGGCATGGTGCAAGCGTACATCTTCAGCATTCTGGCCGCGGTTTACGTCGCGGCCGCTACCCGCGTTCGCCAGCCCAAGCCCGCATCTGAGGGCAAGAGGTGAACCAACGACACGAACAAGAAAAGGACACACCATGGATAACATGACTCTTATCGCGCTCGGCTCCATCATTACCGCCGGGCTGACGATGGAGGTAGGGGGCATAGGACCCGCGCTCAGCGAGGGACGCGCTGTCGCGACGGCATTGAGCGCGCTGGCGCAGCAACCCGACGCTTCCGGCACCATCACTCGAACATTGTTCGTCGGTCTGGCGATGATCGAGTCGATTGCCATCTACTGCTTCGTGGTGTCAATGATTCTGATCTTCGCCAACCCGTTCTGGAATCACGTCATCGCCCAGGCTGTGGGAAAGTGAGTCATGCTGATCGACTGGTTCACCGTCGCTGCCCAGGTGCTCAACTTTCTCATCCTGGTGTGGTTGTTGAAGCACTTCCTTTACAAACCGATCGTCACCGCCATCGATGCGCGGGAAAAGCGAATCGCCGCGGACCTTGCGGATGCTGACGCGAAAAGGACCGAGGCGCAAAAGGAGCGCGACGAGCTCGCGCGAAAGAACGTGGAGCTCGAGCAGCAGCGCGCCACCCTCTTGAGCCAGGCAACGGAAGAGGCCAAAACCGAACGTCAGCGGCTCTTGGACGAAGCGCGGACCGAGGTCGACAGTTTGCGCACCAAGCAGCACGACGCTTTGCGAGATGAACAGCAGCGCCTGAACCAACGGATCGCCCGGCGAACCCAGGACGAAGTGTTCGCGATCACGCGAAAAACACTTGCGGACCTCGCCACGACGAGTCTCGAAGAACGGCTGGGGGAGGTGTTCATTCGCCGCTTGCGAGAGATAGATGGCAAGGCGAAAGAAGGGCTGGGTGAAGCCCTGAAAACATCGTCCGACCCGGCACTCGTCCGGAGCGCCTTTGACCTGCCTGCGGAGCAACGGGCCGTGATACAAAACGCGCTCAACGAAACCTTCTCAGCCGACATTCACCTGCGGTTCGAGACCGCGGCAAACCTCGTCTGCGGTATCGAGCTCACCACGAATGGAAAAAAGGTGGCCTGGAGCATCACGGAATACCTCGCGTCGTTGGAAAAGGTCGTCGGCAGCCTTCTGAAAGAGCAAGCCGCGCCCATGCCGGAGCCCGAGAAGAAGGTTGATCAGCCCAAGCCAGCACCCGGGTCTGCGCCAAACAAAGAGATCAATTCCGAACCAAAGGGTCAATGAACACTGCGCCCAAAGGCCTAGAGAGTGTCTTCGACACTGCGTTCGCTGAAATCAGCCAAGCGCGGGAAATCTTCACGCCACAACTGACACCCTGTGAGGTGGGTGTGCTCACGAGCGTTTCCACCGGCATCGCTACGGTTTCAGGCCTTCCCGGCGTCGGCTTCGATGAATTGGTGCGGTTTCCGGGCGATCTGCTTGGCATCGCATTCAACGTGGATGAGGACGAAATCGGCGTCATCCTGCTCGGCGAATATCAGGATCTGCAGGCGGGTGACGAAGTGGAACGCACCGGGCGTGTCATGGACGTGGTGGTGGGCGACGGTTTGCTCGGCCGGGTTATCGACCCGTTGGGGACACCGCTTGATGGCAAAGGTCCGGTGGCCGCGGACGCGCGCCTGCCGGTCGAGCGCCCGGCACCGCCCATCATAGACCGCGCGCCCGTCATCGTGCCGTTGCAGACGGGCCTGAAGGTCGTCGATGCGCTGATTCCTATCGGGCGCGGCCAACGCGAATTGATTCTGGGCGATCGCCAGACGGGCAAGACGGCCATCGCCATCGACACGATCCTGAACCAGCGCGGGGAAAATGTCCTCTGTGTCTATTGCGCGATCGGCCAGCGCGCCTCCGCGGTCGCCAAGGTCGTGGCCAACCTGCGCGAAAAGGGCGCGATGGAGTACACCGTCGTCGTTGTCGCCGAAGGCAACGACGCACCTGGCCTTGCCTATATCACGCCCTACGCCGCGACGAGTATCGCGGAACATTTCATGGAGACCGGACGCGATGTGCTCATCGTGTACGACGATCTGACGCATCACGCCCGCGCCTATCGCGAGCTTTCCCTCCTGCTCCGCCGTCCGCCCGGCCGCGAAGCGTTCCCCGGCGACATCTTCTATATTCATTCGCGGCTGCTGGAGCGCGCCACGCATCTGCGCGCGGAACACGGGGGAGGTTCGCTCACCGCCCTTCCCGTCATCGAAACCGACGCGCAGGACATCTCCGCCTACATCCCAACCAATCTCATCTCCATCACCGACGGTCAGATATACCTCTCGCCCACGTTGTTCGAACTAGGAATCCTTCCCGCGGTCGACGTTGGCAAGTCCGTTTCGCGAGTCGGCGGCGCGGCGCAGCGGGCGGCGTATCGCGCCGTCGCGGGTGATCTCAAGCTCGCATTCGCGCAATTTGAGGAATTGGAAAGTTTCGCCAAGTTCGGTACCCGTCTCGATGAATCCACCCGCCGGACTATCGATCATGGGCGGCGCATCCGTGCGTGCCTCAAACAGTCGGAATCCCAACCGGTGTCGTTGCTGGAGCAGATCGTGGTGCTCATGGCTTTGACAGCGAGACTCTTCGACCGGGTGCCGCTCGAGAACGTGACCGACGCCGAGCGGGCGCTGCGGAACGCGGCGGCGAGGACTCCCGCGGACGTTGCGCGGCGACTCACGTCCGCCGATAAATTGAGCGACGCCGATGGCAAGGTGATTCTGGACATCGCCACCCAGGCGCTCGCCTCGTTCCAGCCCACATCCGCACCGAAACCCGCCGCCAAGCCTGCGCCATGAGCGACACCACGGAGAGTTTACGCAGAAAAATCGCCGGCGCGGAGAATCTCGAGGCTGTCGTCCGTGCGATGAAAGCCCTGGCAGCCTCACGTATTGGACAATATGAAAGAGCGGTCCAAGCGCTGGATGACTATTATCGCACAGTGGAGCTGGGTTTGGCGGCGTGCTTCCGGCAGGCAGGAGCAGGTCCCTTCGCGCCGGCGACCGGCGCCAGGGATGCGGGGGCGATGGGCATTGTCGTCTTTGGTTCGGACCAGGGGCTCGTTGGTCAGTTCAACGAGGTGCTCGCGACGTTTGTCATCCACACGCTGGGTGGTTTGCCGGGAAAAGTAAGCAAGACCTGGGCGGTCGGTGAGCGCGTTCATGCACTCATGGCGGACACCGGGCTGCCACTGGCAGCCCGGCTACCCGTTCCGATCTCGGTCGACGCCATTACGCCACTCGTTGGGCAGATTCTCGTCGAGATCGAAACCGCCCGTGAACAGGGCGACCTCGAGCAGGTGTACCTGTTTCACAACCAGCCGCAGTCCGGAGCTGCCTATGCGCCTGTCCGTCAGCGGCTGCTGCCGCTGGACAACACCTGGCGAAGCAAGTTAGCCGCAGTGACCTGGCCGACTAAACGTCTCCCGGAGGTCATCCACGGCGTTGAGCCAGTGCTGCGAGCGTTGATCCGTGGATATCTCTTTGTGCTGCTCTTTCAGGCGTGCGCCCAATCTCTGGCAAGCGAAAATGCGAGCCGCCTGGCAGCGATGCAACGCGCAGAGAAGAACATCAAAGACACACTGGAAGACTTCTCACGGACGTTTCACCGTCTGCGTCAGGGGTCCATCGACGAAGAGCTGTTCGACGTAATCTCAGGCTACGAAGTGTCGTCGGAAGAGGCAGGCAAGGCGAGAGGGGGCGCCAGCGCGTCGCGTGATCCACTCTCCGCAACCTTTTCAAGTCTGTTTCGTCCCGCGGACCGGCTTCGTCGTGGCTTGGGGTGAATTGACAAGGAGAGAACAATGCACCAATGTCGTGCGCGGTGTTGGGGTCACGAGCAGCTTGTGAACAATGCCCAGATCGTGCTCCCAGATCACCGAGATGCCATAGAAAATGGCGATGAAGAGGACGCTCTGGGCCAAAAGGCCCGAAATTTTCGAATCACGAAAGCAGCAGGCGAAGGCACGCCGCGATCAGCATGATAGCTTGAAGATCGGGATCATTTCCAACACACCCGGTGTTCACCATTCTAGCCAGCGCCGCAGCAGCGATTGAATCGTCGGGGTCAGACGCGTGCGGTTGTAGGCGTCCGCCGCTTTACGGATCGCTTCGACCTGGGTTGGATAGGCATGGATGACACCGGCCAGGGTACGCAGGCCGATTCCGGCGACCATCGCCAGGGTGATCTCGCTGATCATCTCGCCTGCATGGCGGGCAACGATCGTCGCACCGAGAATCCGATCCGTCCGCTCCTTGACGTGGATCTTCACGAAACCAGTCTCCTCTCCGTCGGCGATGGCGCGATCGACGTCGTGCATGAGGATGGTGAAGGTCTTGACCGGGACGGCCTGCGCGCGCGCCTCGCGGACGTAAAGCCCGACGTGGGCGATCTCCGGATCGGTATAGGTACACCACGGAATCGTCAGCGCGCTCAATCGCTGGCGGCCGAGGAAGAGCGCGTTTTGGACCACGATGCGCGCCGAGGCATCGGCGGTATGAGTGAACTTGTGCTCCAAGCAGGCGTCGCCGGCCGCATAGACATCTCGATTGGTGGTCTGCAGGAAATCGTTGACGCGGATCCCGGCGCTGGTGTCGTACTCGATGCCGGCGACCTCCAGATCCAGGCCCTCGACGTTCGGCACCCGTCCGGTGCCGGTGAGGATGGCATCCACTGCCACCGTGCTTTTGTAGTCGTCGCTCACCAGGTCGACGAGTTTCTGCCCGTTGTGCACACGCACATTGACCGCCTGGGTGTTGAGTCGCACCTCGATGCCGTCGCGCGCAAAGGCATCCGACAGGATTTGCGCCGCGTCGCGCTCCTCCTTCGGCAGGAACAGCGGTAGGCTTTGCGCGATGATGGTCTGCGCGCCGAAGCGGGAGAACGCCTGCGCCAGCTCGCATCCGAGCGGGCCGCCGCCGATCACCAGCAGGCGGGACGGCAGCTCGGTCAGATCAAAGATGTTCTCGTTGGTCAGATAACCGGCCGCGGCGAGCCCAGGAATCGCAGGCGTATCGGGCCGCGCGCCGGTGGCGATCAGTGCCTTCTTGAACCGCAGTGTCGCCCCCTCCACGGTCAGCGTATCGGATCCCGTGAAGCGCGCCGCGCCGAAGAATACGTCGACGCCCGCGGCGCCGAGACGGCGAACCGAATCGCTGCGGCTGATGCGGGCGCGAATACGGCGCATGCGCCGCATGGCGGCGGCAAAATCGACACGACTGTCAGCCGGGATGTGCGCGCCGTAGTGGTCGGCATGGCGCATCTCGGCATATAGGCGCGCCGTCCGCACCAAGGTCTTTGACGGCACGCACCCCACGTTGAGGCAATCGCCGCCGAGCAGCGCGCGCTCGATCAGCGCCACCTTCGCGCCCAGCGCCGCCGCGGCGTGCGCCGCGACCAGTCCCGCCGTGCCGGCGCCGACGACCACCATGGTGTAGCGCGCCGCGGGCGGCGGATTGCGCCACCCGCTGGGGTGCACATTCTCGAGGCGCTCACGTTCATACGCGTCCAGTGGTGGCCTGTGTGGCGGCATCGTCATTCCGACATCTGAAGTTCAGCCCCCTGACGTTGCCCCAAGCACTCCTTGGGAATTGCGACCATTGGGGACTTTTGCGCTGATCCCAAGATGATCCACGGATTCTCCTATCGCGGGCTAGCGTCCGCAACCCAACGAAGAGCGAATAGTGAAATGGCGTCACTCCCGCAGTACAAGAGACTCCATGTTTTGCAAGGACCGGGAGACTCTCGACGAGAGGGGACGCCAGGAAGGAGTTGCTAGCGCGGCACAGCACCAAGATCATCGGGTGCTTTCGGGGTTCGACCGCATTGTCTTGCGCGCGACCCTGCGACAACTCGTTCACCTCGGTGGGTTGCAGAGCTTCTTGATCTACAAGCACGTGCGGCTGACCTTCATGCATGCCCGGCTGCAGACGTGGCGTAGGAATTCTTGCTAGCTTCTCGCACCCTGGGAACGGTATGCTGGCGTTCATGAAGCTTGGAGCGATCACCATTTCGCTGTGCCTCGCACTGGCATCTGCGGCACACTCCCAGCCGGGGCCCGGGCCGGACCAGCCGTTCGGCGGCGATGATACCGGCTGCGTACCGACGTCGACTCGTCTCCTCACCTGCTCGCAGGCGGTGGCGCAAGCGTTTGCACACCTCGAAACCGCGGTGACGCGCTGTCACGTGCGCCAGGCCGATACGCGCTATCGTCAGGTGGTTCTCGGCGCCACCGCGACTGTTGACGAGGAGCAATGCGAAGCGGCCGCGGTGAAGCGCTTCGATGCATCGCTGAGCAATCGCTCCTGCCTAGGGAGCCCGTTGCGCACCACCGCGCTCGTTGATCGCGCCGCGCTGATTGCCGCGCTCGACACCCAGAACGGCGGCCCATACTGCGACACCACGTCGGCGGCGTTGATCGATCCCGGCGGTAACGATGCCGGTTCGGTCGCCGCCACCACGGCAATTCGCCGCTGCGCCGATACGATCACTGACCTGCTGGGCACGTTGGCCGCTGCGGTGCGGACCTGCCACCGCACGGCAGCCGCGAAAGGCGTCCACCTCGCAAACCCGGCGTTCGACGAAGCGCACTGCGAAGCGCTGGCGCGCGCACGGTTCGACAAAAGCCGGGCGCGGCTGCAGGCCGGCGGTGGCTGCCCGCCATGCCTCGACACGAACGCGCAAGCCGCCTTGGCCGACGCGGTGGTGTCGCGCGTCGATACGACCAATGTCGCGGCGTTTCCGTGTCCCGATCCCGTGCTGCATCCCGGCACCCTGCAACTCGACCGCCCAACGTTGCTCGCCCTCGGCGTGCAATGGCTGATCAGCGGCGACACCAACCATAACGCCAGCGTGACCGTCCGCTATCGGCAAGTGGGAGCGCCGGCGTGGAACGATGCCTTGCCGTTGCTGCGCGTGCATCCGGAAACCGTCCCGAATCACATCATTCCGGAGCAATTTGCCGGCAGCATCTTCGACCTGCGTCCGGCGACGACCTACGAGATCGAGCTGCACGCAACCGACACCGACGGCGGCGTCGACGAGACACGCACGCTCACCGCGATCACCCGTTCGGTACCCGCTGATCCGGTAACCCCGAACGTGGTTGCCGTCTCCACCGTCTCCGACTTGGAAGCGGCGCTGGCGAACGCACAGGCCGGCGACGTCATCAGCCTGGCCGACGGCGTGTACAGTGGCCAGTTCGTCCTCGAAGCCAGCGGCACGGCGGTGAATCCGATCGTCATCCGCGGCACCTCGCGCGATGGGACGATCCTCGACGGCGAGGGCTGCGATTGCAACGTGTTGGAGGCGTACGGCAGCTACGTGCATGTCGAGCGCCTG
>CAZTDK010000300.1:0-7527 GCA_964611965.1 uncultured Binatia bacterium (SeqCode)
GCGATGGTAGGTGGCGCGCGAATTTTACCAGATCGGCCTGCGTGAGAAAGTCGGAGAGCAGCCGGCGTTGCGTGGCCACCAGCCGCGCCTCGGTGGCGGCAGTTCCCAGGAACTCCTCGGTGGTCATTTCCGGCGCGCGCAGGTGGAAGCGATCCTCCAGGTAGCGCCGGATGATCGCCGAGAGCTCGACGTAGTAATCCTCGAACTTGCCGTCCTCGATCAGATGCCGCGTATGCAACCGGTTGAGCGCGGCGAGTGCGATCTCATGCGGTGGGCGCGGCGGAATGATGCGCTGCCGGCGCGGGCGGTTTATCAGGTAAAAGAAGGCGGCGCCGAGCAGCCCGACGAGCACCACGGCGGCGGCGGCAATGCCGTAGGGACGCCAGTCGAACGGCACCTCCTCCGGCGGCTTGATGTCGCGAATGTCGGTGGCGCCGCTGTCCTTGGCGAGCAAGCTGGTGACCCCGACCAGAACCTCGTTGCCCTCGGCGACCTGCAGATCTTCACCGGGAATTCGGTATTGCACCTTGGGCGCCGGCACCAGGTGATCGCCCGTCGTGAAGCTGGTGATGGTGTACCAGCGCGTCACCAGCACGCGCCCGTTTTCCTTGCGCGTCGGAACGTCTCCGAAATCGGTAATCGTGAAGTCGCCGAGTTGTCCGGTGAGCACCGGGATGAGCACCTCGGTATCCTCGGCAGCCGACACCGCAACCGTGTAACGGATCGGATCAGCGATGGTGATGTCCTTGCGATCGACGCTGGCAATCACCGAGACCGGCGCGTTGGCGGTCGGGGAAGGCTCGGCGGCGGGAGAATCGACAACAGACGCCAGACAACAGACAACAGACGCCAGAGAACAGAGGAACGCCCAACGCAAAGGCGCCGTTGCCAACAATTTGGCCCCGATCTTTTGTCTCCCGTCTGTCATCTGCCGTCTGTCGTCTACCGTCTGTTGTCTATCGTCTGTTGTCTGTTGTCTCTCTTCTCAGTGCCGACGCTCGCGCATGTGGAAGAAGCGCAGCAGCGCTTCGGTATACGGCCGGTCGGTGCGCAGCGTGATGGCATCGACGTCGACGCCGCGCAGCATGCGATCGCGGTCGCGGCGCGCTTGCTGGGCCCGTTGCTCGAAGTCGCGCCGTACGCGCGGGTCGCCGGTATCGATGAGCAGGCGGTCGCCGCGCTCGGCGTCTTCGAGCTCGATGAGGCCAACGTCGGGCAGCGTCAGGTCGCGCGGGTCGTCGAGTACGACGGCAATCACATCGTGCCGCCGGTTGGCAATCTTGAGCGCCAGCCGCGCGCGGGTGTCGAGGAAATCGGAAATGACAAACGTCACACAGCGCCGTTTGCTGGCGTGATTGAGATGCTCGAGCGCGGCCGAGAGGTCGGTGCCGCGTCCTTGGGGCGAGAAGGACAGGACCTCGCGGATGACGCGTAAGACGTGCCGCGTGCCCTTCTTTGGTGGCAGCGCGAGTTCGATGTGATCGCTGAACATCACCAGGCCGACTTTGTCGTTATTGGTGATCGCCGAGAATGCAAAGAGCGCCGCCAACTCGGCGGCAAGCTCACTCTTGAGCTGCTTCACGGTGCCGAAGTGCGTCGAGGCGCTGGCATCGACCAACAGCATCACAGTGAGCTCGCGCTCTTCGGTGAAGCGCTTGACGTGCGGCGTGCCCGTGCGCGCGGTAACGTTCCAATCGATAGTGCGCACGTCGTCTCCCGGCATGTACTGCCGCACCTCGGCGAACTCCATGCCGTGCCCCTTGAAGACGCTGTGATACTGGCCGGCAAACAGATCGCTCACCATGTGGCTGGTGCGGATCTGGATCTTGCGAACGGCTTTGATCTGCTCGGAAGTCAGCATCGTCGCGACAGGGTTCGAGAGGTCAACGTGGCAGACGCTTCACGTCTTGCGAGTCCGGCGTCACGTTCCAGACGCCTGTCGGACTTGGCAGTCTGCAGCGACCAACGGGAGCGGTCCATAGAAAGACGCCGGCCGCCGGCCTCAAGGCACCGGCACTCCGTCGAAGATGCTCTTGATGATCATGTCCGACGTCATGTCCTCCGCCTCGGCCTCGTAGGTGACGATGACACGGTGGCGGAGGATGTCGGGACCGATAGACTTCACGTCTTGCGGGGTGACGTAGCCGCGTCCTTGCAGGAGCGCGTGCGCCTTGGCGCCCAGGGTGAGGTAGAGCGTGGCTCGGGGCGAGGCGCCGTATTGGATGAGGCGCTGCAGATCGAGCTTGTAGGTGGCGGGCTCGCGCGTCGCGAACACCAGGTCGATGATGTAGTCCTTGATTTTGTCGTCCAGATAGATTTCGTCGACCAGGCGGCGCAGGCGAAGGATGTCTTGGGTGTGGACGATGGGGCTGGCGACCGGCGGGTGAGTCGTCGAGGCCATGCGATCGAGGATCTGCCGCTCTTCCACCTTCGAGGGGTAGGTGATCGACAGCTTGAGCATAAAGCGATCGACCTGCGCTTCGGGCAACGGGTAGGTGCCTTCTTGCTCGATGGGGTTCTGCGTCGCCAGTACCAGAAAGGGGTCGGGTAACGGGTGCGTCTCGTCGCTGATGGTGACCTGGTGCTCCTGCATCGCTTCGAGCAGCGCGCTCTGCACCTTCGCCGGGGCGCGATTGATTTCGTCGGCGAGGATGATGTTGGCGAAAATGGGGCCCTTCTTCACGGAAAAGGTACCGTCGCGTGGGCTATAGATCATCGTGCCGATGAGATCCGCCGGCAGCAGATCCGGGGTGAACTGCAGCCGCTGGAAGCTGGCGTCGAGGGTTTGGGCCAGGGTCTTGATCGACAACGTCTTGGCCAGCCCCGGCACGCCCTCGAGCAGGACGTGGCCATTCGCGAGCAGGCCGATCAGCAGGCGGTCCACCATGTAACGCTGGCCGACGATGACCCGGCCGATCTCCTCGCGCAGGCGGTAAAGCGCCGCCGCTTCCTGTTGAACACGTTCATTGACGGCGGTGATTCCAGCATCCATATCGACGGATTCCCTCCCAATCATTGCGGACGGCGCTTGTCTGCCGCGCTGTCGCGGGGTTAGACGGCCGACCCGGAAAAATCTTCACCTCGACGTGTGACCCGTAGCCTTCCCACAGCATTGCAGCCACGGGCTGTGAACCGGTTTACTTACCATCAAAGGCCAAGTCGTCAAGTCAACCGATCGGGGAAAATGGAAAACAGGAAGCGGAAAACCGGAAATTCGAAACCGACAAATGCAAGCACCGCCCGATTGGTCGGCTTTCCGTTTTTCATTTCCTGTTTCCGGCTCTCCATTCTCCTTGCTCACCTTCCTGCAGCTGGCGGATCAGCTCCTTCTTCTTGAACTTGCCCGGCCCGGTGCGTGGGATCTCATCGACGAAGACGATGCGCGACGGGACTTTGTGGGGCGCCAGGTGCTGCCGCGCGAAGGCGTGCAAGTCGTCCGGGGTCACGAGCGCCTCGGCCTTCGGCGTCACCGCGGCGACCACACGTTCGCCTTGATCCGCGTCCGGGACGCCGACGACGGCGACCTCCTGCACCTGCGGATGGCGGTGCAAGCAGTCTTCAATTTCAACGGCGCCCACCTTGAACCCGCGGGTCTTGATGATGTCGACGGAGCTGCGGCCGACGATGCGGAACTGCCCGTCCGCTTCGCGCACGGCAAGGTCCCCGGAGCGCAGATAGCCGTCCAGCAGGACGCGTCGGGTGTCGTCAGGCCGATTCCAGTATCCACTGAACAGGTTGGGGCCCTTGATGGCGAGCTCGCCTTGCGCACCGGTGTCGACATCGACCATCCGCCCGGCGTCGGCGTGCTCACTGTCGATCAGCCGCACCGAGATTCCCGGCAGCGGGCCGCCGACCACTCCGGGACGGCGCGTGCCGTCGTATGGCGTCGACAACACAAACCCGCATTCGGTCATGCCGTAACGGTCCATGAGCGCGAACCCGAAGCGCGCGCGGAACCGTTCGAAGGTTGGCGCGCTCAGCGGTGCCGAGCCGGAAACCCACAGGCGCATCTGCCGCAAATCGTGACCCTGCAGCAGCGCATCGGGAAGCGCGACCAGGCGGTTGTACATCGTGGGCACTCCGAAGAACATCGTGGCCTGGTTCCGCGCCAGGTCGGCGAGCGTCTCCTCGGCGACGAAGCGCGGACGGAGAACTACGCTGGAGCCGACAAGGAAGCTGGTGAGAATGCCGAGGCCGAGACCGTGCAAGTGGAAGCAGGGCAGGGTGAGCAGCAGCCGATCCCGTTCGCTCCACCGCCAGGCGTCCGCGACGGTGTTCAGGTTGCCGAGCACAGCGCGATGCGACAGCACGGCGCCCTTTGGACGGCCGGTGGTGCCGGAGGTGTAGATGATCAGTGCGGCGGCCGCCGCATCGACGTTGGCGGGCGCCGGCGCCGGACCGGAGATCATGTCGCCCGCGGTCATGATCTCCAGCGATGGCGCGAGCCCGGCCTGCGTCAGCCTCACCGCATGGTCGGGCTCGACGATGGCGAGGCGAACCCCGGCGTCGGTGACGACGTAGGTGAGCTCATCGGCGCTGTATGCCGGATTGAGCGGCACCAGCACCGCGCCGGCGCGAATGACGCCAAGCACGGCAGCGACGAGCTCGGGAGAGTTGGCGAGCCCGACGGCGACGCGGTCGCCCGCGCCGACGCCGCGTTGCTGCAATGCGCCGGCAACCGTCGCGGCGCGCTCGGTGATCAGGCGGTACGAGTACTCGACGCCGTCGAAGACCAGCGCCGTGGCGGTGTGGCGGCGCGCGGCGGTGGCGGCGAGGGCTGTAGCGAGAGTGGGCATAGGCGGCGAGCGTAGAGGGGCAGCCTCGCGCCGTCAATTCCAGCGGCCCTGGGTCGAGCCACGCTCGTCATTGTCGCCGGTTGGGCAGATCGCGCAAGGGCGGATTGATTTCGCCCAGGTCTTACACCGACCGGGTAAAGGCTACGCGAAACCTCGGAGTGCTCATGCCAGGAAGCGGGACCAGCAGCCGATGCGTCCGTGGCACAGCGCTTGCCTCATAGGACGATCCTGGAGGCGATTATGCGATACCTCAAAACCCGCTTCGTATCGTGTGTGTTGATCGCTCTCGTGGCGTTGGCCGCTGTTCCAAGCACGCCCGCGTGGGCGGAAGAAAATCACTTTGATGACAAGTATGTGTTTGCCACGACTCGCAGCCTCAACGACATGCAGGGCGTAAATCCGGCGCTCAAGTTACCGCTGTTTCCGGTAACGGTCGTTCTCGACGTGGCCTTTCTGCCCTTCGCAATCATCGCCGGATTCGTCTCCGGCTAGGACCTGCGGTCGGCGTCCTTTCTATGGTCCGCTCCCCGTTGGGTCGCTGCTTACTTCCAAGTCCGACAGGCTGCTGGGGCCTGCGGCCCGGCGTCTATCTCAGGGGCCGCTCCCCTGGGTCGCTAGGGATTTCCCAGTCCGACACCGTTCCGATAGGTTGCTATCTACCCAACCATCGGACTTGGAACTTCCTAGCGACCCAACGGGGAGCGGCCCACAGAAAAGACGCCGGCCGCAGGCCTATCCTTCGCTCTTGATGCGCATGCCGTAGAACGAGCGGTGCACGAACACCATCGATGCGACAAAAAATACCAAGGCCAGGAAGTGCGTGAGCCCGGTTGGAAGGCTGACCGCCAGCTCGACGGCGAGCAGGCCGAACAGTGTGGTGAACTTGATCACCGGGTTCATCGCCACCGATGAGGTATCCTTGAACGGATCGCCCACGGTGTCGCCGACCACGGTCGCGGAATGCAATGCCGATCCCTTCTCCTTGAGCTCCACTTCGACGACCTTCTTCGCGTTGTCCCACGCCCCGCCGGCATTCGCCATGAATAGCGCTTGGAAGAGGCCGAACAGTGCGATGGAGATCAAGTAGCCGATGAAGAAGAACGGGTTCACGCACGCGAAAGCCAGGGTGGAGAAGAAGATCGTCAGGAAGATGTTGAACATGCCCTTCTGGGCGTACTGCGTGCAGATCTCGACGACGCGTTTGGAGTCGGCGATGGACGCCTTCTCGGCGGTGTCGAGCTTGATGTTCGCCTTGATGAACTCCACGGCGCGGTAGGCACCGGTGGCGACGGCCTGGATCGTGGCCCCGGTGAACCAATAGATCACGGCGCCCCCGGTGATCAGGCCGAGCAGGAACAGGGGGTTGAGGATCGACAGCTTCCCCAGACTCTCGGGCTGCAAGCCGTCGGTCAGTGCGACGATGATGGAGAAGATCATGGTGGTCGCGCCGACGACGGCCGTGCCGATCAGCACCGGTTTCGCGGTGGCTTTGAAGGTGTTTCCCGCGCCGTCGTTTTCTTCGAGGAAGTCCTTGGCGCGATCGAAGTTGGGTTCGAAGCCGAACTCTTTCTTGATCTCTTGCTTGATGTTGGGCAGCGTCTCGATGCAGGACAGCTCGTAGACGGACTGCGCGTTGTCGGTCACCGGGCCGTAGGAGTCGACCGCGATGGTTACGGGTCCCATGCCCAGGAAGCCGAAGGCCACCAGGCCGAAGGCGAACACCGGCGCCGTCATCGCCGCGGTTCTTGCGGGCAGAGCGGTCGTGAGCGCGTCGAGGCTGAAGAACCACGCCAGGCCCATGAGCACGACGAACACGATCCCCATCCAGTACGCGGAGAAGTTGCCGGCGACGAGACCCGAAAGGACGTTGAGCGATGGGCCACCTTCGCGCGAAGCCGTAACGATCTCGTGCACGTGCCCCGAGTCCGTCGAGGTGAAGATCTTGACCACCTCGGGGATCACTGCGCCGGCGATGGTTCCACAGCTGATGATCGCCGACAGCTCGAACCACAGCTTGCCGCCGCCGAGCTCTCCGATGAGCAGGTAGGAGACGATGAACGTGAGGGCGATCGAGACGAATGACGTGAGCCAGACGAGCACGGTGAGCGGCTGCTCGAAGTTCATCTTGTCGGCGTCCGCATAGCGCCCGCGTTGGATGGTCTCGTTGATGAGGTAGGAGAGGCCGCTGGCGACGATCATCATGATGCGCATGGCGAAGATCCAGACGAGGAGCTTCACTTGCAGATCGGCGTTCTCCTTGAGCACCAGCAGGATGAAGGTGATCAGCGCGACGCCCGTGACCCCGTAGGTTTCGAAACCGTCGGCCGAGGGGCCGACGGAGTCGCCGGCGTTGTCCCCGGTGCAGTCGGCGATCACGCCAGGGTTGCGCGCGTCGTCCTCTTTGATGTTGAAGACGATCTTCATCAGATCCGAGCCGATGTCGGCGATCTTCGTGAAGATGCCGCCGGCGATGCGCAGCGCGGACGCGCCGAGTGACTCGCCGATCGCGAAGCCGATGAAGCAGGGACCGGCGAAGCTGGCGGGAATGTAGAGCAGAATGATCAGCATCATCAGCAGCTCGGTCGAGATCAGCACCATGCCGATGCTCATGCCGGCCTTCAGCGGGATATCGTACGTCGGGTAGGGTTTGCCTTTGAGCGCGGCGAACGCCGTGCGCGAGTTGGCAAACGTGTTGACGCGAATACCGAACCAGGCAACGCCGTAGCTGCCG
>CAZTDK010000301.1:0-7527 GCA_964611965.1 uncultured Binatia bacterium (SeqCode)
CGGTACGCGCCCGTGCCCGACCTGTAACGGCGCAGGACAAACGACGCGCCGGGAGCGACTCACGGTGCACATTCCGGCCGGCGTCGACGAAGGCTCGCGGGTGCGCATCGCCGGAAAGGGTGCTGCCGGTCACGCCGGCGGTCCGCCCGGCGACCTGTACATCATCGTCCGGGTGCGTCCCCATCCGTTGCTCGAACGGCGCGGCAATGACTTACACCTTGATGTCCCGGTGACCGTCGGCGAAGCCGTGATGGGCGCGTCGATTGAGGTGCCGACGCCGGACGGCGGCGTGCGCGTCAAGGTTCCCGCCAATAGCCAAAGCGGCAAGCGCTTGCGCATCCGCGGCCACGGCGTTCCCGCACTCAAAGGCGGCGCCCGCGGTGATCTCTACATTCGCCTGATGATCCAGGTGCCGGTTGATGGTGGCGACGAGGTGCGCGACGCGATTCGAAAGGTTGAGTCGGCCTATGGCAAGGATCCGCGTAGCGACTTGCGATTGTAAAAGAGGCGCTTGGCTGGTGGCGCGTCGCCCGTGGCCGGACGCCGGACGAGCGGGGATTTCCCTACGTGCTACGTGCCACGCGCGACGAGCTTGACCGCAGTCTCAGGTGAGTGACGATCATGCACCGCTATCTCAAGGTTACTGAAGTCATTGCCGAGCTCCACGTCGACAGCGAATTCCTGGGCGCCCTGGAGGGCGAGGGCTTGATTCATATCAAACGCACCCTCGACGACGAGCCCGTGATGTCCTCGGAGGATGCCGAGCGGGTGCGTGTTGCCCTGCTGCTGACAGGCGAGATGGAGATCAACCTGGCGGGGGTCGAGGTCATCATCAACATGCGCGAATCGATGCTGGCGATGCAAAGGCAGTTCTCCGAGATCCTCGACGCCCTGGTCGAGGAGATGCGCCGCCACCTGCAACGCTGACAACCGAGGATACGGGCTGCCGAGAGCGTGCACCACGCCGGATTCGTCAGCCCCTTCAGCGCGCCAGGGACTGTTCAGTGATGTCCCTGCTTGCAGGATCTGACCGCTGAGCCGCAGGCACGGGGCGTTCGCTTTCGAGGGTGCGCTCCATCCGCACCAGCGCCGCTTCCATGCGGTCGAGGCGCTCGCTCACCTCCTTGGCAACGACGCTGTTCTTGTACGCCATCAGCATCAGCTTGACGGACACCAGGAAAACGCCGGCCTCGAGCAGCAGGCCGTGGCCGAACCCCTTGATGTAGAGGGCCGCAACGAACAGCACGAAGGTAATGACGATGACCAGACGGGTGCCGATGTCGAGATGTGGATGAAGGTCACGCATCACGGAGGGACCGCTCACTCCTGCTCCTGCTCTGGGGCGATGATATACAATGAATGTGTGGTTGGGGCAAAGGAGGCCGCTTATGGCGCTGGCGAAAGTGCCCTACAGATGGGACCGGGGCTGCTTGTTGCCGCCAGTCAAAGCGGGTAAAGTGCCGAGACACCAGAACGAAGGGATACGCGGTTCTCTCCATGTCCGACGATATCCAGCACGACGATAGCGCTGCCCGGACTCAGGCGCCGCCGCCCGAAGCGGAGATCCCGGCGAAGCCCGACAGCGATCCTGATAGCGAGATCGACCGCGGTGCCGTTGCGCCGTACGATCCGCTGCAGCGCTACCTCACCGAGATCCGGCGCTACCCATTGCTGTCGCGCGAGGAAGAGCATCACCTCGCGGTGCGCTACAAGGAACACCAGGATCTCGACGCTGCGTACCGCTTGGTCACCGGCAACCTGCGCTTGGTGGTGATGATCGCGCGCGAGTACCAGCGTGCCTTCAGGAACCTCCTCGATCTTGTCCAAGAGGGCAACATCGGCCTGATGAAGGCGGTGAAAAAATTCGATCCCTACCGCGGTATTCGCTTCCCGTCGTATGCCGTGTGGTGGGTCCGCGCCTATATCATCCGGTACATGATGAACAACTGGCGCATGGTGAAAATCGGCACCACCCAGGCGCAGCGCAAGCTGTTCTTCAACCTGCAAAAGGAAAAAGACCGCCTCGAGGCGGAGGGGTTCCATGCCGGGCCGAAGCTGCTGGCACAACGGCTCGATGTCAAGGAGTCCGAGATCGTCGAGATGGAGCAACGCCTGTCGGCCCGTGACCTTTCGGTGGATGCGCCGTCCGACGACGGCGACGAATCGACGATGCTGGACTACCTCTCCAGCAAAACCGCTAACACCGAGGAAGCCGTTGGCGACGCCGAAACGCGCGAGTTGATCAGCCGCAAGGTGAAGGAGTTCGGGGAAACCCTCACCGGCAAGGACAAGGTCATCTTCGAGGCACGGCTCATGGCGGAGGAGCCGCTGACGCTGCAAGAGATCGGCGACCGCTACAGCATCAGCCGCGAACGCGTCCGCCAGATCGAAGAACGCATCAAGAAGAAGCTCAAGGCGTATCTGCTCGCTGAGAATGCGGACCTGAAGGACGCGGTCATCGACATCATCCGCTGAGGGCGCACCTCACGTCGGCGTGGGACTCGCTGTCGCGGTCGGCGTCGATGTGTGGATCGGCGTTGCGGTGGGCGTAGACGCGCCACAGTTCGCCGGGCAAACGGAAGACGATCCGGTACACAGCTGGTCCGCGGCGCAGTCGTCGGTTGCCGGCCGGCAAATCACCGAGGCTGGTGCGTACTGATCCGGCGGGCAGTCGTTGCTGACGATGCCGCAGTGCTCGTCGACATCGCAAACACTCACTCCGGGCCGGCACACTGAGAATTGCGGGTCCTTCAGGTCGAAGGGGCAATCCGCGAACGTGCCGGTACAATACTCCGGCGCATCACACGGTCCTTGTAATTCCCGGCACACCACGGAGTCGGGAACGAACTGGTCACCCGGACAGCTCTTCAGCGTACCATCGCAGACCTCGGTGACATCGCAGACTCCCGCCGCATTCCGGCATGTCGTCCCGGCTGGGGCCACGCCGTCAGCGGGACAGTCGTTGCCCACACCGTCACAGACCTCAGCGACATCACACAGGCCGTCGGCGCCGCCAAGTTTGGCGCGGCAGATGGTGTTGGGCGACATCTTCCCGTCCGCCGGACAGACGTTGCTGGTGCCAGTGCAATACTCTGGGACGTCGCACGGCCCCGCTTCGTCGCGGCAACGCACCGCCGGGGCAATCATGTCAGGAGGACAGTCGGCGTTGACGCCGTCACACACTTCGCTGAAATCGCAGGAGCCATCCCCGGCCGCGGGCCGGCAGACCGCGCCCGTATTGCCAGGGACGTGTTGACAAGCCTTCGACGAGCCGTCGCATTGGTCGCGTGTACACAGCTTGCCATCGTCGGGGCAGGACGCGCCGTTGGGCTGGACGGTGTCCGCCGGACAGACCGTATTGGTCCCGGTGCACAGCTCCGCCGCATCGCAGATATCCGCCGCTGCACGGCAAACGACGCCCGCATTGCCGGCGTCGTGCACACACAACCCGCTGCCCGCGTCGCAGCGATCAATCGTGCATGGATTGTTGTCTGAGGAGCAGAGCGTTCTGCTGGGCCGGTGCGCGTCGGGCGGACAAACTGTCGATGCGCCGGTGCAGAACTCGGCCGGGTCACAGTCGGCGCTGATTGAAGCGCGGCACAGGGTACCGGGGTGTCCGGGTGGGTGTTGGCATGCCGCGCTCACACCATCGCACGCATCGGTCGTGCATGGGTTTCCGTCGTCGCTGCAGAGGGTGTCCGCCGCAACCGTCGTGTCCATGGGGCACGCGGGTGACAGCCCGTTGCAGGTCTCTTGAACGTCGCACTCACCCGCCACCGGACGGCACACGGTGCCGTTCGCGACGAGGTGGCAATCGGTCGTGCAGCAGGAACGTGTCCCGCCGTTGCCGGTGAGCCCATCCACGCCCTGATCACACTCCTCGGGTGCTTGAACAATTCCGTCGCCGCAGAGATCGGGGCCTACAGTTCTCGTCGAAGTGTTGGTCGGTGTCGAGGTGTTGGTTCCCGTCGGTGTCCCCGTTGACGTGTTGGCTGGTGTGGCGGTCCAGGTCGGCGTGTGCGTCGGCGTTGACGTGTTGGTTGGTGTCGGCGTCCGCGTCGGCGTTGGCGTATCGGTCTTGTGACTCGGGCCTGGCACCAGCGTTTCCGTCGGCGTGAAAGTCGGCGTTCGCGTCGACGTGGTTGTCGGCGACCGCGTCGGCGTTTCGGTCGGAGTGTCGGTCGGTGTGAAGGTGAAAGTTTCCGTCGGTGTTTCCGAGGGTGTCGGCGACGGTTGTGGGCTGTGGGTCGGTGTCGGTGCCAACGCGGTTGCGGTCGATGTCGGTGTGGAGGCTTCGAGCTGGCACGCTTGGTCGCACCCGTCGCCGTTCACGCGGTTGCCATCGTCGCATTGCTCGTGATCCGTTTGAATTCTCCCGTCACCGCACGTGCTCGGGCGGCAGATCAGCGTCAGCGAGTCGGTATCACGCGTGCCCGCCGAGCTTTGTGATTGGAGCTTGATGCTCCGGCGCCCGATCCGCTCTCGGTTCGACGCTGTGATGCGCAGCGGCACCTCGAGCGGGATGAAGCCGCTGCAGCGATTCCCGACACTGTACGAGGGCCCGCTCATGACTTGGTGATGCTGCGGTGTGACCACCACAGTGCCGAGATTGAACGAGAACAGCGCAGCAGCCCGGATCGCGTCGGCGTTGATTTGATTGGCTGCGTCGGGGCTCGACGCGAGAGGGCTGAGGATCGTGAGCGAGGTGATGTCGGAGCGCAGGCATGTCGGCAAACGCGCGTCGTCATTGTTGACGCAGATTCTCGTCTCGAACGTGCAGCTGTGGTTATTGAGATCCGGATCGAAGTCGCAGCGCGGATCGCCCTCGTAGCAAATCTTCGTATGCGGCGGAGTCGCTGGCTGGTTCAAAGAATTGCTCAGCGGACGCGGTGGGTTGAGGAGCCACTCCAAGTTGCAATCCGTCCGCTTTGGTCCCCCGCCCGGGCTACACGGATTGTCTGGTGCGCCGACACCCGGATCGCAGTTCGGCCCAAGGGGTGCGGCGGTGCGCGATGGAGTCGGCGTCGGGGTCCACGTGGGCCCGTGGCAGCCGATGGCCGGGTCGCAGGTTTCCCATGGCTGGCATGGGAGTGGGGTGGCGCCGATGCACGTGTGATTCTGGCACGTATCTGTTTGCGTGCAGACGTTGGCGTCGTCGCACGCGGTGCCGTTCGTCATAAACTGGTCGGGCGGGCAGTTGCGGTTGGTTCCCGTACACGTCTCTGCCGCATCGCAGTCGTCCGCAGCCACCCGACACACGATACCCGCAGCGGCGACGTCGTCACTTGGACAGAACGCGGCAGTCCCCGTACAGCTCTCCGCCACATCACAGGCGCCGTTCTTGGGGCGGCAGATGGTCGTCGACGGTAAGACGGCGTCAGCCGGACAAGCCGCATCCGAACCCGTGCACGTCTCCGCGAGGTCGCAACAGGTTGGCCCACTACAGGCGGCGGGTCGGCACGTCACTGTGCTTGCCATGAATGCATCCGTCGGGCAGGCCACGTCCGACCCAGTGCAGAGCTCGGTGACGTCGCACACGCCAGCCGCGAGCCGACAAGCCGCCGTGGTTGCCTTAAATGCATCCGCCGGGCAGACGGCGCTGGTGCCCGTGCAGCTCTCCGGCTTGTCACACACATCGGCAGCCGGTCGGCACACCGTCGCGTTGCTCTTGAACAGATCGGCCGGACAGGATGCGTGCGTCCCGTCGCAGAGCTCGGCGACATCGCAGCTCAGGGCGTCTCCCCCTCCGGGCACCGCGCCGCGGCACACGGTGGTCGTGGGCGCCTTGGCATCGGCGGGACAGAACGGGCTCAATCCCGTGCAGTATTCCGCCGGGTCGCACACGCCGGCGGTTGATCGACAGATGGAGCTACTTGGCTGAAGCCCGTCGGCTGGACACGCGTCATCGCTGCCCGTACAGAACTCCTGCACATCGCAGGTGCTGCCGGGTGCCAGGTCGCGGCACAGCAGCGAGCTCGGCTGTTTAGCATCGGGCGGGCACGCGCCGCTCGTTCCATCGCAGACTTCCGTGGCGTCGCACACATCCGCTGCGGGGCGGCAGACGATGCCCGCGGGCTGCACGGTATCGGCCGGGCAGGCGGCGTGGCTGCCATCGCACACTTCCTCGACATCGCACCCGCCGACCGCGTCGCGGCAGATCGCACCAGGCGAGCCGAATTGACAGCTCGACGTGCAGCACGCCCCCGTGGCCCCGTTCGCCCCGCCTACGTCGCACTGCTCACCGGCATCGATGATTCCGTCACCACACGTCGCGGCGGAAGCCGGCACGGGTAGAAGCGCAGTGACGCATGCAAGCAGCGCCACCAAGATGCGCAGGTAGGAAACAATGCTACTGAACACGCCACTCGGGACCACGAGTCTGCCGTGCGCACGTTCAATCATTTGAAATCCCCCAAACTTGCGGATAACACGCTGCCGGAATCCCCGTCAACGAAAATATCCGGGCGGCAAGGCGGGCTCAGCTTGCGGGCAGCCTATCCGCAGATAACCTCGTGGACAGTCAACTTCAGATCACATATCGCCGTCCGCATCCGCCGGCCAAGCGGTGAAGAATCCTTTGCCGGGGGGAGAGAGGAAAGGAGTATCGAAGACGCTGCGAAGGTGGGGTTATATGCGACGGGTTGCGCCGGCGAAGATTGGGAAGCCGATTAGGCGTTCGGCTTGGCGCGATTTCCGTATTCGTGGTCCGATCTGCTACGGTGGTGCACGATGAGCTTCGTCCCCATCTCTGTTGACGAATACGTGACCTTGCACGTTGCGACCAATTCCCAGGACGACCCGGTTGAGTTAAGCATCCGATTTCGCCATTGCGTGGCCGCTGCCCTCGGAAACAAGCGCTGTCGATGCGGAGAGCCGATCAGGGCGACTGGTGGAAGCGTCTGGCGGGACTTACATCGGCAACCCTGAAGAGAGCGAAGGCCAAGGCAACTCTCAACAGCGACTTGTCCGAGCTTGCGGAAGTGGGGTAGTTGAGGAAGCAGTTTCTCCCACGTGGGGTCGTTGAGTTCGAAGCTGGTGTTCCCGTTTTCGTTCTCGCAGATGGAGGTGACGACGATTCGTGGTTTTTGGGACGGTGCAGGCGGCGGATGGTAAGACCAGACCGCAGCCTACGCCGAACAAGAGCCATCCAGCGGGCGCGCGGGAAAGACGCGCGCCGCTGATGGCCGCGGCGTTGGGTGTCTCGTGCTGGAGTTTGCTGACCAAACCGTGAGCCGCGTAAGGTTGATCCGTGCACTTACCAAGCGGCAAGCGAGCTGTTGTCGATATCCGAAGACTCTCCGATATTGCTTGAACCCAGACAACCCGCGCGGGCGACACAAAGCACGCTTGTTCGCTTCAGCTCTGGGACTGACGGTCGTCGATGCGGCGGCGCTGCGAGGCAAATTGCTGGAGGTTGCCCGGACCGGCAACGCCGAGATCGGTGAACGCGACGTTTACGGCCAGAGGTACACGATGGAGTTCACCATGGTCACCGGGGTTGGGCGCGCGAGGGTCCGTAGCGGCTGG
>CAZTDK010000302.1:0-7515 GCA_964611965.1 uncultured Binatia bacterium (SeqCode)
GGCGTTGCTCGACAACCACATCTACTTCGGCATTGCGCTGCGCATCGACCCGCGCCGCATTCTCTGGCGCCGGGTGATGGACATGAACGACCGCGCGCTGCGCAACGTCATCGTCGGTCTCGGCGGCCACCAGCAAGGCGTGCCGCGCGAAACCGGCTTCGACATCACGGCGGCCTCCGAAGTCATGGCGATGCTGTGTCTCGCCAACGGCGCCGACGACTTGCGGCAGCGGATCGAGCGCACCCTGGTTGCCTTCACCTACGACGGCGAACCGGTCACCGCCAGCAAACTGTCCGCCGCCGGCGCCATGCTGGCGCTGCTGCGCGATGCCCTGCGGCCGAATCTAGTGCAGACCCTGGAAGGAACGCCGGCGCTCGTACATGGCGGACCGTTCGCGAACATCGCGCACGGGTGCAACAGCGTCCTGGCAACCAAGCTGGCGACGCATCTCGCCGACTGGACGATTACCGAGGCCGGCTTCGCGTTCGATCTCGGGGCCGAGAAGTTCTTCGACATCAAGTGTGTCAGCGCCGGGCTCGACCCGGCCGGCGTGGTCCTGGTGGCGACGATCCGCGCACTCAAGATGCATGGTGGCGTCGGGCTGAACGACCTGAGCCGCGCCGATCCGGCTGCGGTGGCGCGCGGTCTCGGCAACTTGGACAAGCATGTCGAAAGTATCCGCCACTTCGGCGAGTCGCCCGTCGTGGCCATCAACCGCTTCACCACCGATGCGGACGCCGAGATCGAGGTTGTCCGCCACCGTTGCGCCGAGCTCGGGGTTCCGTTTGCCGTCGCCGATCACTTCGCGCGCGGCGGTGCCGGCGCCGTCGCGTTGGCGGAAACCGTGATGGCGCACGTCGAGCAGTGCAATCAGCCATTCCGTCCGCTGTACGATTGGAACGATCCCGTCCCCGCCAAGATCCTCGCGGTCGCACAGAAGATGTATGGCGCGCGCAACGTCGTCTTGACCAAGACGGCGGAGCGCGACCTCGCCGACGTGCGCCGGCTGGGTTACGAGCGACTACCGATCTGCATCGCCAAGACACAGAATTCGCTGTCCGACGATCCGAAGCTGCACGGCCGCCCGACCGACTTCGACGTCACCGTGCGCGGCATCCAGATCAACGCCGGCGCCGGTTTCCTGGTGATCCTCACCGGCGACATCCTGCGCATGCCCGGCTTGCCGAAGCAGCCGCTCGCCGCAGCGATCGATCTGCAAGGTGATCGGATCGTCGGCATGCACTGAAGCGTCGTGAGTCGCGCTCGTCGAAGAGCCCTCACCCGGCCCTCTCCCAAAATGGGAGAGGGGGAAGACTTTGGCCGATTACAGCAAGAGCGGGAGGATGATCGGGGCTGCTTTCAACAGGATGGGCAGCGCATCATCCGTGACCCATTTCAGGAATTTTGGATTCATGGCCGCAGCGACTTGCTTGCCTGCCAGAATGACTTTCACGTTGCCCAGCTCGGAAAACTGAATCAGCTTTGCCGTCGGTAGATCGGCCAAGGTACCGCCGCCCAGCAGCGCGGTTTGCTTCTGGTCGATGGCCGCGATGGTGTTCGAAAAGTCGGTGTCACTGAACGAACCCGTCAAGTCGGTCAGGACCTTCTTGAGATCGGCATTCTGCAAGACCGCGTCGATGGTCAACTTGCCGCTGGAGGTATTCACGGCGTTGTTCACGATGACGCCCAGCTTGGTGAGCACTTCGATGAAATCTGCTGCTGTCATTGCTCTGGCTCCTTTCCGCTGCCGCGCCGGCTATTTCGAAACATCATCAAGGATCGGCTGGACAGACTGACAGACCGCCTCGTAGGACGCCGTGGCGGCAGGGCACGCGGTCTTATCGCCAGCCTGACAGCGGCGCGTCAGCTCTGCGGCGGTCTGACAGTTTTGCTGCATCGCGCTGGCGTGCTGCTGCACCGCGGATTTCAAACCGTCGCAGCAGCCGCCGAGAAGCAGCAGCCCGATCGCACCACTCACCACTTGTCGTCTCATTCTGGCACCTCCTATTGATTTCCGTGGATGGCCGCCATCACGGCCTCCGATTGAACTCCATGCGCACGTCAATGGCAGGCTTCGTACGCCAACTTGTGATGCGTGTCAATTGAGTGGCGGCCCGCATTGACTAGGAAACAGGCGCAATTGGTTCTGACGAACACGACCACGCGGACACCGCGCCACCAATCGCCAGAAAGCGGCTCACAAAAGGCGGTGGCGCAGACGTCCCTGCCTGCGCGTCGGGCGAACCGCAAACTTCCGGAACGGTGCCCTACGGCTTCCCAAGCCGGAAGGCCTCTTCCGCGTCCTCGAGCTCTTCCTTGCGGCGCCAATGGCCGTGTTCCTCAATCAACCGCCGCGCCTCGCGCAAATCATGCTCCGGCGACTCCCACGGATACGCCGCATCATTCCCCGCTCCGCGCTCCGCATTCCGCATTCCAAACAGCCACGCCCAATGCAGGTGAATGTCGGCCATGTCCACGCCGGCCTGCTTCAGCGCCTTGAGTTGCGGCAGGAGTTTCTCCTTCCACACCTCGTCCTTATGGCTGTAGCTGATGAACATCGTGCGCATGGCTTGCACGGACTGATACCAGAACCTGGCAAAAGTTGACAAGCAATTCCGGACAACAGCAACCGCGGCGCCAGCAATCCGTCACGTCTCGAAGTACAGCGTAATCTCGCAATACCCGTCGTCGCATGCACTATCGAGCCGATCCGGCACCACCGCGGACAGAAACCCGGAGAGCCCAACGGCGAAGATCTGCTCCTCGACCTGCCGGCCGGGAGACGCTGCTCCGAGGCAACGTAGGGTAGGCTGCCGTCGTAGCGCAGCGAGACCACTAGGTCGAAGTCGTCGTACGAAAGATTGAAGGCGGATGATCGTCGAGGGCGTAGATCAGATCGGGCGGCCGCACCGGCTCCCGCGCCGACCTCGGTCGGATCGACAGCGGCGCCGCGAAAGGATGCGACCCGGATTCGCTCGCGGCATTTTGCCCTTCGTCCTGGAGTGTCATGTCGTGGCCAGGTGGCGCTCAAGTGTGCCCGCACCCATATTGGAAATGCGTGAAGGTGAAAATCGGAGTGAAGAGACTGTCGATTTTTCTCGGATGTAGGGGCGATTCGGGAATCGCCCCTACTCGGCACTGCCGATTCGACGCGTCCATTCGGGCAGTTCCCGAACTGCCCCTACACGCTGAAGATCCGAACCCGAGAGAATCGACAGTCCCTGAGAAGAGAGAGGGGGCGCGCCCGCTTACGACTCAGGTGGCACGGCGGTCGATCCACTTTTCCAGCTGCGGCGGCCGGTACACTTCGAAGCGGTCCAGCAGCGTTTGCGGATCGGCCTCAAGGAGTACCATGGCACGATGCTCGGGACGGAAGAAACGTTCGCGCACACTGTGGTCGAGGAAGCCGATGAGCTGATCGAAGTAGCCGTCCACGTTGACGAGGCCGCACGGCTTGGTGTGCATACCCAGCTGGGCCCACGTCAGTACCTCACAAAACTCTTCGAGCGTGCCGATGCCGCCGGGTAGTGCGATGAAGCCGTCCGACAGATCGGCCATCAGCGCCTTGCGCTCGTGCATCGAGCCGACGATGCGCAGATCGCTGAGCCCGGTGTGGCCGACCTCCAGATCCATCAGCGCCTGCGGGATCACACCGATGACCTGCCCACCATGCGCGAGCACCGTGTCGGCG
The DNA here is from genome assembly GCA_964611965.1 of uncultured Binatia bacterium (SeqCode). Lineage (GTDB taxonomy): Bacteria > Desulfobacterota > Binatia > HRBIN30 > HRBIN30 > CAZTDK01. Next base: position 3,692 of record CAZTDK010000302.1, read on the forward strand.
AGCACGCCCATCAGCCCGACGTTGCCGCCGCCGTAGACGAGCGTCAGCTGCCGTTGCGCCAGCAGCGCGCCAATGCGTCGTGCCGTTACGGTGTAACTCGGATTGACGCCTGGGCTCGAACCGCAGAAGACGCACACCCGCCGCATGGCTCGGCAGCTTGCCACGACGGCGGCGATTGATCCATCAGGCGCGTGCTCGTCTTCGTGCTCGTCTTCGTAAAGGTCTTCTTCTCCCTCTCCCATTTTGGGAGAGGGCCGGGGTGAAGGCCGCCAGGGGGGACAAACCGCTTAGCGCTTGCGAGTGAAAACATGTTCCGTATCAGTCGAAATCTCGCGACCGCACCCCACAGCGACCAACGGGAGCGGGCCATAGAAGAGACGCCGGGCGCAGCCCCGCTGGCTCTCGGCACGCCGGCTTGGTAAGTGTCTGCCGCATGCGGCGCATCGAAACCAAGATCCATACCGGCGACGCCGAGTTTCAGGAGAACCGCCGGCATCACGAAGCACTGGCGGCCGAGTTGCGCGCGCGCTTGCAGGAGGCGCAGGCCGGCGGACCGGAAGGGCAGCGGCGGCGCCATACGGAACGCGGCAAGCTGCTGGCACGCGAGCGCATCGAGGCGCTGATCGATCCGGACACGCCGTTCCTCGAGCTGTCACCGTTGGCCGCGTACGGCATGTACGGCGGCGAGGCGCCGTCCGCCGGGATTGCCACGGGCATCGGCGTCATCCAGGGCCGCGAGACGATCATCGTCGCCAACGACGCAACGGTAAAGGGCGGGACATATTACCCGCTCACGGTGAAGAAGCATCTGCGCGCCCAGGAGATCGCTTTGGAGAACCGCCTACCGTGCGTGTATCTGGTCGACTCGGGCGGCGCCTTCCTGCCGCTGCAGGCGGAGATCTTTCCCGACCGCGATCACTTTGGGCGAATCTTCTACAACCAGGCGCGCCTCTCCGGCGCCGGCGTTCCGCAGATCGCCGTGGTCATGGGCTCGTGCACCGCGGGCGGCGCGTACGTGCCGGCGATGTGTGACGAGAATGTCATCGTGCGCGGCGTCGGGACGATTTTTCTGGGCGGCCCGCCGCTGGTGAAGGCGGCGACCGGTGAAGAAGTGACCGCGGAAGAACTCGGCGGCGGCGACGTGCACACGCGCATCTCCGGCGTCTCGGACCATCTCGCGGCCAACGATCAGCACGCTATCGAGATCACGCGCGCCATCTTCGAGAACCTGGGAGCCGTACGGCACACCGCGCTCGATCAGCAGACGCCGGAAGATCCCGCGTACGATCCGCACGAGCTGTACGGGATTCTGCCACGCGATGCGCGCAAGCAGTACGACGTCCGCGAGGTGATTGCGCGTCTCGTCGACGGCAGCCGCTTGCAGGAGTTCAAGGCACTCTACGGCACCACCGTGGTGACCGGCTTCGCCCGCATCCACGGCTACCTCGTCGGCATCGTCGCCAACAACGGCATCCTGTTCTCCGAGTCGTCGCTCAAGGCGACGCACTTCATCGAGCTGTGCGGGCAACGCAAGATTCCGCTGATCTTCCTGCAGAACATCACCGGCTTCATCGTCGGCAAGCAGTACGAGCACGGAGGCATTGCCAAGGACGGGGCGAAGATGGTCCACGCCGTGAGCACCGTCGCGGTACCGAAGTTCACGGTGATCATCGGCGCCTCCAACGGTGCCGGCAACTACGGCATGTGCGGCCGCGCCTACAGCCCGCGCCTGCTGTTCATGTGGCCGAACGGGCGCATCTCGGTGATGGGTGGCGAGCAGGCGGCGAACACCCTGCTGACCGTGAAGCTGCAGCAACTTGCAGCCAAGCATCACACCCTGACGCTCGAAGAGCAGGAAAGCTTCACGGCGCCCATCCGCGCCAAGTATGAGGACGAGGGCAGCCCGTACCACTCGACGGCGCGCTTGTGGGACGACGGCGTGCTCGACCCGCTCGACACCCGCAACGTCCTCGGCCTCGCCCTCGCCGCGGCACGCAGCGCCCCGATCCCCGACACCCGGCCGGGCGTGTTCCGGATGTGAGAAGAATTGACGATTGAATCATTGAGCCATTGATTGACCCGAGAGTCGGAACGCAGACCCAATCGTCAATGACTCAATGATTCAATCAGAGTTGATGATGCAATGACTCAATTCCGCAAAGTTCTGATCGCCAACCGCGGCGAGATCGCCATCCGCGTCATGCGGGCCTGCCGCGAGCTCGGCATGGAATCCGTCGCGGTCTATTCCGAGGCTGATGCGGCGGCACCGCACGTCGCCTGCGCCGATGCCGCGGTGTGCATCGGCCCGGCGCCGAGCCGCGACAGCTATCTCAACATCCCGCGCATCATCGAAGCGGCACAGGCCAGCGGCGCCGAAGCGATCCATCCCGGCTACGGGTTTCTTGCCGAGAACGCCGCCTTCGCGCGTGCCGTGGAGGATGCCGGTCTCGTCTTCATCGGACCGACCCCGGCGGCTATCGCGGCGATGGGCGACAAGACACTGGCGCGGCGCACGGTTGCAGCGGCCGGCGTGCCGGTGGTACCCGCCGATGAAGACCCGCCACGCGGCGGCGAAGCGCTCGCCGCGGCGGCGCGCCGGCTCGGCTACCCGCTGCTCGTCAAGGCCGCGGCCGGCGGCGGCGGCAAAGGCATGCGGGTCGTCCGTGACGCAAGCGCATTGCTCGCCGCCTTCGACGCCGCGGCGCGGGAAGCCGGCGGCGCCTTCGGCGACGATCGACTGTTTCTCGAGCGCTACGTCGAACGGCCGCGGCACGTCGAGGTGCAGGTGCTCGCCGATCATCACGGCGCGCTCGTGCACCTCGGCGAGCGCGAATGCTCGATCCAGCGGCGCCATCAGAAGATCATCGAAGAGACGCCCTCCCCGGTGGTGGATGCGGCGCTGCGGACACGAATGACCAACGCCGCGCTGGCGGCGGCGCGCTGCGTCGGGTACCGCAGCGCCGGCACGGTGGAGTTCCTGCTCGACCCGAGCGGCGAGTTCTTCTTCCTCGAAATGAACACGCGCCTGCAGGTCGAGCACCCGATCACCGAGCTGGTCACCGGCATCGACCTCGTCCAGGCACAGCTGCGCATCGCCATGGACGAGCCGCTGTGGTTCCACCAAAACGACGTCGTGCATCGCGGCCACGCCATCGAGTGCCGCATCTGCGCCGAAGATCCGGCGCAGCAGTTCCTGCCGAGCCCCGGGACGATCGTGCACCTGCGCGAGCCGCACGGGCCGGGCATCCGCGTCGACTCCGGCATCACCGCCGGGTACGCGGTGCCACTGTTCTACGACCCGCTGCTGGCCAAGCTGTCCGTCTGGGGCGAGACCCGTGAGGCGGCGCGGCGGCGGCTGCGCGCGGCGCTGCGCGAGTATGTCGTGCTGGGCTGCACGACGGCGATTCCGTTCTTGCTCGACCTGCTCGATCATCCAGCGTTCGTCAGCGGCGAGACGCACACGCACTTCATCCCGGAGCACTTCCCTGCCTGGCACGGCGGCGAGCACCATCGGATCGCCGCTGCCATCGCCGCGGCCATCGATGTCGCGCATCCGCCGCGCACCGCAGCAACCGCGGAGGCACCAACGGCGGTGGCGTCGCCGTGGGCCAGTCTGGGGCATTGGCGAGTTGGACAGGCATAGGCGGGACGGTTCCCTGCATGAGAAATCGGACGTCAAGTCTTCCTAGAGGTTGAGCATGCGCGTCGGCCTTCGCCTGGGACAGCACCACCTCATCATCGATCTGCAATTCGACGGGACAACCTGTCGTGCGACCATCGATGGGACCGCGCATGTCGTCGTTGCGCAGCGGCTCGACGCCACA
>CAZTDK010000303.1:0-7513 GCA_964611965.1 uncultured Binatia bacterium (SeqCode)
CATCCCTGGGCTAGCCGAGCGCACGCAGGGCTTGTTCGGCGCGCGCTACGCCCTCGGTCCATCCCACCTGCCGGGCCAGCTCGCCGGCCTCCGCGAGCGCCAGACGAGGTCCGCGCTCGTCGCCGAGGGCAGCCGCGACCGAGCCAAGGAGATGGAGAGCCGCCTCAAGGACACGGAGGGACTCGACAGCGCATACATTACGCCGCAGTAATTCGTGAATCGTGCTCGTGAGTCGTGACTCGCCAAGCAGCCTATTGATCAGCACCAATGTACACGCCTGACTTTGATACCTTCTGTGCGCTGGCACAGCACGGAAACATGGTGCCAGTGTATCGTGAGATCCTCGCGGACCTGGAGACGCCGGTGTCCGCGTTTCTCAAGATCGACGACGGCGGCGATGCCTTCCTGCTCGAAAGCGTCGAAGGCGCCGAGAAGTGGGGACGCTACAGTTTCCTCGGAGTGGCGCCGGAGCTGGTGTTCACCAGTCAGGGGCGCAACGTTCGCATCGGGCACCCCAACAGCGCGGTGCCGGTGCACGCGGTGGCCGATCCGTTCGCCGCGGTGGCGGAGTTCCTGGGCCGCTATCGTCCCGTGCCGCTGGCGGGTCTGCCGCGCTTCTCCGGCGGGCTCGTCGGTTACCTCGGCTACGACCTGGTGCGTTTCTTCGAGACACTGCCGGCGCGGGCGACCGACGATCTCGACTTGCCGGATCAGTATCTCATGCTCGTCGACACGCTCTTGGTGTTCGACAACACCGCTCAGAAGATCAAGGTCGTGACCCATGCGCACGTCGACGAGGCGGCGGACCTGCAAGCCGCGTACGCGGCGGCGTGTGCCAAAATCGATGCGCTGATCGACCGGCTCGACCGGCCCGTCGAGTTGCCGCGGCGTCCGGCGACGGCCGCGACGGCACCACCTGCCGTGCGGTCCAACCTGACGCAGGAACAATACGAGGCGATGGTGCGCGAGGCCAAGGAGTACATCGTCGCCGGGGACATCATTCAAGTCGTGCTGGCGCAGCGCTTCGAGTGCCCGCTGCGCACGGCACCGTTCAACATTTATCGCTGCCTGCGCACGGTCAATCCGGCGCCATACATGTTCTTCCTGCGGCTAGGTGGCGACATCCTGATCGGCTCATCGCCGGAAGTCATGGTGCGCCTCGAAGGCCGTGAGATTACGCTCCGCCCGATCGCCGGGACCCGCCCGCGCGGTACCGGGGAACGTGCGGATGCGGAGATGGAGCACGAGCTGGTCACCGATCCCAAGGAGATCGCCGAGCACATCATGCTCGTCGACCTCGGGCGCAACGACGTCGGCCGGGTTTCCAAGATCGGTACGGTCGAAGTGACCGAGCGCATGATCGTCGAGCGCTACTCGCACGTGATGCATCTCGTCTCCAACGTGCGCGGCGAGCTCGCCGATGGCGGCGACTGCTTCGCCGCGTTCCGCGCCACGTTCCCGGCCGGCACCCTGACCGGCGCGCCGAAGATTCGCGCCATGGAAATCATCGAGGATCTGGAGCCGGTGCGCCGCGGTGTGTATGGCGGCGCGGTGGGTTACTTTTCGTTCTCCGGCAACATGGATACGGGGATCACGATCCGGACCATACTGGTAAAGAACGGCACCGTGTACGTGCAAGCCGGCGCGGGCATCGTTGCGGACTCCGATCCCGAGCGCGAACATCTGGAATGTGTGAACAAGGCACGCGCGATGATTCAAGCCATCCGCCTCGCCGAGGCGATGTGAGGGAGAAGAACGTGAATCGTGCTCGTGAGTCGTGCTCGGGCGTTGAGAGGTTACGTTCCGACGGTTCCCCTCTTTACGATCACGATTCACGAACACGGTTCACGAACGAGGTGTACCGTTGCTCCTGATGATCGATAACTACGACTCGTTCACCTACAACCTCGTCCAATACCTTGGCGAGTTGGGGGCGGACGTGCGTGTGTATCGCAACGACGCCATCACCATCGACCAGATTGCCAGTTTGCGGCCGCAGGAGATCGTCATTTCCCCCGGGCCGTGTACGCCGGCAGAGGCCGGGGTGTCGGTCGAGCTGATCCGGCGCTTTACCGGCGAGATTCCGATTCTCGGTGTGTGCTTGGGGCATCAATGCATCGGCGCTGCCTTCGGCGGCAACATCGTGCGGGCGCAAAGGCTGATGCACGGCAAGACGTCGCCGATCCACCACGATGGACGGACCATCTTCCGCGGACTGAGCGAGCCGTTCGACGCCACGCGCTACCACTCGTTGCTCATCGAGCGCGCCACCCTGCCGTCCTGCTTGGAGCTGAGCGCGTGGACGGTGGAAGGCGAGATCATGGGCGTGCGGCACCGCGAGCGGCTACTCGAAGGCATTCAGTTTCACCCCGAGTCGATTTTGACCGTCGAGGGAAAGCAGCTGTTGAAGAACTTCCTCGAGCTGGCGCGCGCGGCGAGGTGAGCCGTGGACGTGCGCAGCGCTCTGGCGCGCCTGATGGCGCGCGACTCGCTCCACGAAACGGAGATGGAATCCGTCTTCCAGCAACTGATGGAAGGCGCGGCGTCGCCGGCGCAGATCGCCGGCTTGCTGGTGGCCCTGCGCATGAAGGGCGAAACGGTGGAGGAAATCACCGGCGCGGTGCGGGCCCTGCGCGCGCACGCCACCCACGTGCACCCCTGCGCCGCCGTGGTGGTAGACACCTGCGGCACGGGCGGCGACCAGCGCGGCACCTTCAATATCTCCACCGCCGCGGCCTTGATTGGCGCCGGTGCCGGTCTGACGATCGCCAAACACGGCAACCGCGCGATGTCGGGCACCGTTGGAGGGGCCGACGTGCTCGAAGCGCTGGGCGTGCGGATCGATCTGCCGCCGGAACGTGTGGCCGCGTGTATCGATGCCGTCGGCGTCGGCTTCCTGTTCGCGCCGGTCTTTCATCCGGCCATGAAGCACGCCAGCGGTCCGCGGCGCGAGCTTGGTGTGCGCACCATCTTCAACCTGATTGGTCCCCTGTCGAACCCCGCCGGCGCGCGGCACCAGGTGGTCGGTGTCTTCGCGCCACAGTGGACGGAGCCGCTGGCGCAAGCGCTCGGCCGTCTCGGCAGTGTGCACGCGCTGGTGGTGCACGGCGACGACGGGCTCGACGAGATTTCCCTTGCGGCGCCAACCCAGCTGTCGGAGTGGAAGGACGGCACGTTGCGCACCTACCGCGTGACACCCGAGGAGCTGGGCTTCAAGCGGTGTCGCGAAGGCGACCTCGATGGCGGCGATCAACACACGGCGGCCAGCATCATCCGTGGGATCCTCGCCGGCGCCAGCGGCCCGCGCGCCGACATCGCGGTGGTCAACGCCGCGGCGGCGATCTACGTCGGTGGGCTGGCCCCGTCGATTGCCGCCGGCATCGATCGCGCCCGCGAATCGATTCGCAGCGGCCGGGCGCGGCAAAAGCTGGATCAGCTGGTCGCGTTTACGAACACCTAGCGAGACGCGCCTCCGACCAACTGAAGCATGCGCGCCTCGATCTGCTGTCGGCGGGCGCTTGAGGAGACCAAACTTGCCTTGCCAGCAACGACTTCCCAACCTCAAGCGCCCTAGCCAACTTCTTCAGTTCCGCACAACTTTCGGATGAATCTCGCCGTTTCCCACGATACACTTGCCGCGGGAAGGAGACCGCATGTTGGAGGCGGGGCTTTCACGGAGCGGGGCAGGGGATCGGAGATCCAGTCAGATGATGAGGCAGGCTTGGGTGGTGGTGAGCACCGTGTTCTTGTCCGTCAGTGGCCTGGCCGCGGCGGCACCGGCGTTGAGTGTCGCGCTCAATCCGAGCGCGACGTCGATTCCCGTCGTGACCGCAACGGCATCCGTCGCGGTGCACACCGACGACGACGCCAGCGGGGTCAACAGTTTCAGCTTTGGGCTTACCTTCGTGCCGGGCATCGTTCAGATCACCGATGTCCAACGAGGCGGTCTCTACCTGGCGAGCTGCGTCGCTCCTTCAGACCTCTTTTCCGTCACCACCGACAACGCCACGGGTAAGCTGTGTGTATTGGCCGCGTGTCAGGAGTCCTTCTCCGGCTCTGGAGATTTCATCACTATCAGCCTTCAGGGACAGGGCGTTGGGACAGGTGCATTGACGTTCTCGCCGGACGGTTGCGTGGGCCTCAACCCGCCGCCGAACGGTTGCCAGATGAACGAAGGGAGTCCATTCTGCGCGGCCACGAGTGGCAGCGTGACCGTGCAAGCCCCGGCGCCGACGCCGACGCCGACGCCCAGCAATACGCCGACATCCACACCGACGAATACTCCAACGAACAGCGCACAGGTGCTCGGCGCGGTCACCCTGCAAGGGCGACCCACCCCGCCCAATGCGCGTTGGAGCGTGCCGCTGCGCATGAGCCTGACACCGCAAGGCGGTGGGCAAGCGCTGACCTGCACGCCGACGACGGATCAGAGCGGGAATTTCTCGTGCGGAGGTTTCGCGCCGGGGACGTACACGGCCTGTGTGAAGCAGAGCCAGACGCTGCGCAACTGCCAGAGTGTTAGCCTGGTTACCGGCAACAATCCGGTGAACTTCGGGACGTTGCTCGAGGGCGACGCCAACGACGACAACTGCGTCCAACTCGTGGACTTCTCGATTCTGGCGACCACCTTCGGCAAATGCACGGGCGATCCGGGGTTCGATGCGCGGGCGGATTTCGATCTGAGCGGCTGCGTCGTCCTCGTGGACTTCTCGCTCCAGTCGGCGAACTTTGGCCAATGCGGAGCCGGGGGATCCCCCTGAGCTGCGGCGGCTGCCGCGCGAAGCTTGAAGGCAAGATGCGCCGAGAGGAATGCTTTCCCCTCATTGGATGGTGCTTGGCTTTCTCCGTACCTCCGTGGTGAGATCCAGGCTAGCCTCAATGCCAGTGAGTTAAGCGGCATCCTGCCAAGCTCGCATCCTTCGAGACGGCGCCTGAACAGACGGCGCCTCCTCAGGATGAGCGGAAACCTCAATGTTCCGTGACAATACCCCGCTCACCCTGAGGAGGCCGCATCTTCTCAGCGGCCGTCTCGAAGCATGTCCTGAGCCTGGCGAAGGGGGTGCCTACCATCGCGGACGATCCTTAACTCACTGGCATTGGTGCTAGCCTACGGCTGCGTTTCCACGATGACGTCGCCATACGCTCGTGGCAACGGCGCGCGGCGCCCTGCCTTCACGTCCGGCGGGGCGTGTAGTAAGGAGTCGGGATGCGTTATCTGCCGAGTGGATCGCGGGGTCGATGATCCTTGACGACATCGTGCGCGACAAGCGCAACGATCTGGAGCGCGCCAAGGCCGTCGTGCCGCTGGCGGAGCTGCAGCGGCGCGCGTTGTTCCGTAACGGCCGGCGCGACCTGCGCGCCGCGCTCGCAGCCCGCGGACGGGCCATCATCGCGGAAGTGAAAAAGGCGTCGCCGTCGAAAGGGGTGATTCGTGCCGACTTTGATCCGCTGGCAATCGCCCGAGGTTATGCCGCGGCGGGTGCGGCGGCGTTGTCCGTACTGACCGAGGAACGTTACTTCCAGGGTCACCTCGACTACCTCGCGGCGATTCGTGGCGCGGTCGAGCTGCCGCTGCTGCGCAAGGATTTCCTGTTTGACCCGTACCAGCTGTACGAAGCGCGCGCGTATGGTGCGGATGCGGTGTTGCTGATCGTGGCGATCTTGCCGGACACCCTGCTGCACGAGCTGTTGTGGCTTGCCGACGAGCTGAATCTCAGTGCGCTGGTGGAGGTTCACGATGGCGATGAGCTGGCGCGGGCGCTGGGCTGTGGCGCGCGTTTGCTTGGCATCAACAACCGCGACTTGCGCACGTTTCACACGACGCTGGAGATCACTGAGCGGCTGGTGCCGGCGGTGCCGCGGGATGCATTGGTGATCGCCGAGAGCGGCATCGAGGCCGTCGCCGACATCGAGCGGCTCGAGCGTGCCGGCGTCAAGGCGTTTCTGATCGGCGAGGCCTTCATGCGGGCGCCCGATCCGGGGCTGCGCCTGGCCGAATTTCTTGGGCCGCGGGCGGCGCGGTGAAGGTGTGGAAATCGTGCGGGTGAAGGTGTGCGGGATCACCCGCCTCGAGGACGCGCTGGCGGCGGTTGATGCCGGTGCCTGGGCCCTGGGATTCAACTTCTACACGCGTAGCCCGCGCTACATCACTCCTGCTGCCGCCGGCCAGATCATCGCGCGCCTACCGTCTGCCGTGTGTAGCGTCGGCGTCTTCGTGGACGAAGTACGGGCGCGCGTTGCCGCGCTGGCCGCCGAGTTGGCGCTGCAGGCGTTGCAGTTCCACGGCAATGAGCTGCCCGAGCTGTGCCGCGCTTGGCAGCAGAAGGTTGTCAAGGCGATCCGCGTTCGCGACCACGCCGCCGCGCTGCAGGCGCGTGGCTACGACGTTGATTTCATTCTCGCCGATGCGTATGTGGAGGGGCAGCTTGGCGGCACGGGGGCGCGGGTGGCGTTGGAGTTGTTGGAGGGCCTTGATCGCCGGCGACTGATTCTTGCGGGTGGGCTGACGGCGGACAACGTCGCCGCCACGGTCCGTGCCGTGCGGCCGTTCGCCGTCGACGTCGCCAGCGGCATCGAGACCGCGCCCGGGAGAAAGGACTGGAAATTGATGAGGAGGTTCATCGAGAATGCCCACGCTGCCTGATCGTCATGGGCACTTCGGTGTCTTCGGCGGCCGTTACGTTGCCGAAACGTTGATGCCGGCCTTGCTCGAGCTGGAGACGACCTACCGCCAGGTCCGCCGCGACAAGGCCTTTCAGCGTGAGCTCGCCTACTACCTCAAGGAGTACGCCGGGCGCGAGACGCCGCTGTACTTTGCGGCGCGGCTCACCGAGAAGCTTGGCGGGGCGAAGATCTACCTGAAGCGCGAGGATCTGTGTCACACCGGATCGCACAAGATCAACAACGCGCTCGGGCAGGCGCTGCTGGCGCGCCGCATGGGCAAGCAACGCATCATCGCGGAGACCGGCGCGGGCCAGCACGGCGTCGCCACCGCCACGGTCACCGCGCTCTTCGGCATGGAATGCGAAGTCTTCATGGGCCGCGAGGATGTGCATCGGCAGTCGCTCAACGTCTTTCGCATGAAGCTCCTCGGTGCCCAGGTGCGCGCCGTCGAGTCCGGCAGTCAGACGCTGAAAGACGCGATCAACGAGGCATTGCGCGACTGGGTGACGACGGTCGAACGGACGTACTATCTCGTGGGCTCGACGATGTCGGCGCATCCGTATCCGATGATGGTGCGGGACTTTCAATCGGTCATCGGCCGCGAGGCGCGCCGGCAGATTCTCCGCGCCGCGGGCCGCCTGCCGGACTGTTTGATCGCCTGCGTCGGCGGCGGCAGCAACGCCATGGGCTTGTTCTACGAATTCCTCGGCGACGCCGCGGTGCAACTGGTCGGCGTGGAAGCCGGTGGTGCGGGCGTGGAGACCGGCCGGCACGCCGCATCGATCAGTGCGGGATCGGTGGGTGTGCTGCACGGCAAGAAGACGTACATCTTGCAAGACGAGCTGGGACA
>CAZTDK010000304.1:0-7503 GCA_964611965.1 uncultured Binatia bacterium (SeqCode)
TGCTCGTGCAACGCTACTTGTTGACGTTCTCGGCGGTGCGCATCGATGCGGCGGCGCTGGACTTCCTGACGCGGCGGCTGCTCGCGCTGCCGATGCGGTATTTCACCGCGCGGCGGACAGGGGATATTCAGCGCCGGCTGGAAGGCGTGCGCCATATCCGCGAGTTCTTGGTACACAGCGGAGTCGGCGTGCTGACGGCGATGGTGCAACTGGTGGTCGCGCTCGCCGTGATGCTGGTCTACAGCCGGCTCCTGACCGCCGTCTTTCTCGCCAGCACGCCGCTGTTCTTGCTGCTGATGGTCTTTTCGGCGCGGCGCCTGCGGCCCATCTTCAACCAACTGGAAGACGGCTTTGCGCGCTACAGCTCCTATCAGATCGATGCGATCAAAGGCATCGAGACCGTCAAAGCGATGGGAGCGGAGGGCACGTTTCGCGAGCTCCTGCTCAAGCAGTTCCAGGCACTGGCAGGGCGGCGCTTCCGCGCCGACTTGACGATCATGAGCTACGACGGCGCCGTCCAGAGTGTCACGGTGCTGTCCACCATTCTCTTCCTATTCGTCGGGGCTTTGCAGGTCATGGACGGCGCCCTCACCATCGGTGGCCTGGTGGCATTCAACTCGCTGGTGGCGCTGGCGAATGCGCCGGTGCTGGTCCTGCTGCGCAGCTGGGATCAGTTGCAGATGTCCTCGGTGCTGCTCGACCGCCTCAGCGACGTGCTCGAGCAGGAGCCCGAGCAGGGCGCCGACCATGCGCATCTGCTGCCAGTGCGCACGCTCGAAGGCCGCATCAGCTTTCGCAACGTGTCCTTTCGTTACGGTGGTCCCGAGGCGCCGGCGATTCTCGACAATGTCAGCTTCGATGTGCCCGCAGGACGGACCGTGGCAATCGTGGGACGCAGCGGGTCAGGCAAGACGACGCTGGTCAAATGCTTGGCGGGGCTGCTCGAGCCCACCGAGGGCACCGTGCTGTACGACGGCATCGAGCTGCGCACGCTCAGCTACCGCGATCTGCGCCGCTGTATCGGCTTCGTATTGCAGGACAACCACCTGTTCGACGACACGCTGGCGCGGAATATCGCCTTTGGCGAGGAGGAGCCGGATCTGGACCGGGTCGTGTGGGCTACGCGCATGGCCAACGCGCACGAGTTCATCGACCGCTTACCGCTCGGCTACGATACGCGCGTCGGCGAGAGCGGCATTGCCCTCTCCGGCGGCCAGCGCCAGCGCGTGGCCATCGCGCGTGCGCTCTATCAGCAACCGCCGGTGCTCGTTTTCGACGAGGCGACCAGCTCGCTCGACACCGAGTCGGAGCGCGCCATCAAGGAAAACCTGGAGCGCCACCTGCGCGGCCGCACGGCATTCGTCATCGCCCACCGGCTGAGCACGGTGCGCAATGCCGATGTGATCCTCGTCGTCGAGAAAGGGAAGATCGTCGAACACGGTACCCACGACGACCTCATGCAACGTCAAGGGCTGTACTTCTACCTGTGCAGCGAACAGCTGTCGCTCTGAGGATCGCACCCGAGACGCAGATGGCCTCGACGACACCAGATCCACTGCCCTCGGCACGTCCGCCGGACGAGCCCCGCAGCGGCACGGTCTCTCCATTCTTCGATCCTGAACCGCCGCATTGGGCGGCGCGCGGGCTGGCGTACCTCTTGATCGGCCTGTTTGCCGTGGTGCTTACCGGCGCCACCCTCGTGCGCCTGCCCGAGGCGGTGTCCTGTCCGTTCGTCCTGCTGCCCATCCATGGGACCGACCCGGTGCGCGCAACGCGCAGCGGCGAGGTCGGAGACGTGCGCATCCTGCAGGCCGCGAGCGTCACCGCGGGGGCGGCGCTGTTCACCATTCGCTCGTCCGACGTCGGCGGTCGGTCTGCCGAGCTGCATACCTTGGAGGCGGCGCTGCACGGCGACGAGCAGCACGTGGACAACGCACGGCGTGAGCACGCCAGTCAAACATTGGCCGACGAGCAGGAGGCGCGCCGCCTCGACCAACGGCTCGCCTACCTCGCCGGCGCCATCGAGCGGGAGCGCAACCAGGTTGCGCTCACCGCCCAGGTCGTAGAGCGCTACGACATGGCCTATCAGAAGGGATTCACCAGCCTGGTCGATTACCTGAGTCGGCGCGCCGAAGCGAACCGCACCGCAATGGAGCTCGCGCAGTTCATCACCGAGCAGAATGAGACGCGCACCGCGCAGGAGAAGCTGCGCCACGAAGCGTCGGCACGCGACGCAAAGTTTGCCGAGACCGATCGCGGGCTCGCGGAGGAACGGGAGCGCACCGGGATCCGCATCGCGGCCCTGCGACAGGAGCTGAGCCACAGTGTGAGCGACGAGCTCACGGTGCCGGCTCCATGCGCGGGGACGGTGCTGCGTCTCGCCGTCAAGGCAGCGGGGGCCTATGTGCACGAGGGCGACGTGCTGTGTGAGATCGCCTGCTCGGGCGAGCGCCTGCAAGCCGAGTTGACGATTCCCGAGTCCGGCGTGGGCCGGATCAAATCTGGACAGGGGGTCAAGCTGCTGTACGACGCGTTTCCGTATCAGCGCTATGGCATCAAGTATGGCACCGTCCGCTGGGTCAGCCCGAGCAGCAACGCCGCCCCGGAGGGCCGCGGATTTCGGACCCTCGCAGACATCGAATCGGACAGCGTCCAGGTCGACCGTCAGCCGCGACCGTTGGTGGCGGGAATGGGCGGAACCGCTCGCGTCGTCGTCGGCCGGCGCTCGATCATCAGCGCCGCGTTCGCCCCACTCCGCGAGTTGCAGGAGGCATTTGCGGACGCCGCCGATGCAGCCCCCCATGGCAACGACAGGCAGAGGGGTCATGACGACTGACCGGAGCATTCCCGCCAGTCACTGGACGCTGGCCGATTTTGACAGCGCCGATCCGCCGATGCAGAACTGTCTGGCGTTGGCCCGGGCGGCAGCGCGCACCGACCTGCCGGTGCTCATCGCCGGCGAATCCGGGACCGGAAAGACGTTGCTGGCACGGACGATCCACAATTCTTCGCCACGCGGCAAGCGCCCATTTGTCTCCTTCAATGCGGCGGCACTCAGCGAAACCTTGCTCGACAGTCAGCTCTTCGGTCACGAACGCGGCGCCTTCACCGGCGCCCATCGTACCGTCAAAGGAAAATTCGAGCTCGCCGATGGCGGCACGCTGTTCATCGACGAAATCGGCGACATGAGCCTGGCCGCCCAGGCAAAGATCCTGCACTCGGTGGAGTACGGCGAATTCGAGCGTTTGGGTTCGGAGCAGATGCAGGTCGCGGGCGTGCGGCTGCTCTCTGCGACCCACTTCCCGTTGCACCAGCTGCTGGACGCCGGGCGTTTTCGCAACGATCTCTTCTACCGCCTCAACGGGATGGTGGTAACCATCCCGCCGCTCCGCGAGCGCCCGGGGGACTTGCGCACCCTGCTCGCTGCGGAGATCGCGCTCGCCGCCCGCGAGCAGAACAAGCCGGTGACCGCCCTTGCGACGGATGCCGCGGAGTTCCTGTTTGCCTACCCGTGGCCGGGGAATCTCCGGGAGTTGAGTCGTGTGGTGCGTGTCGCCGTCGCGCTATCGGCTGGAGAGACGATTACGCGTGAAGCCGTGCGCCTCGATCCGGCCGAGCACCTGCCGGGGCACGAGCGTCACCAGGCACCTGATGTCCTGAGCACGGGAAAAGACCTGAGCCTGCGCTGTGCGGAGCACGCCCATATCCGCCGCGTCCTCAGCCTCGTGGGCGGCAATAAGCGGCGCGCCGCACGTGTGCTCGAGATCTCGCGCTCGACGCTCGACCGCAAGCTCACCCGCTAGGGCCTGCGGCCGGCGGGCCTGCGGCCGGCGTCTTTTCTATGCCCCGCTCCCGTTGGTCGCTCGGGGCTGCCAAGTTGGTTGAGACCGCTGTCCCGAAATGCGGCCGGGCCTCGTTCTGAGACCACGAAGGGTAGCGGAACGGTGCCAGCAAGCGCGGTCGATCACCTGCATGGACGCGCGCAAGTCGCGCTCCAGCAGCTGGCGCGCGACTTGCGATGCAGGAGCCTCACATGAAGAAGAAGCCCGCAAAGACGATCTTGCTGAAGGATCTCGCCCCGCGCGCGGAGATAAAGGGAGGAACGCAGAAGATCGTCTTCGGGCAACCAACCGCGAGCGTGCCAAACGGCCCCGGCAAGCCTGCAGGTGGCGACAAGCGTGTGCTACGGGGCCACTGACCAACAAGGGAGGTTCATATGGCAACGAAAGGCGCGAAGACACTCCGGCCCAAGAAGGCCACAGTGAAGGACGTGTCGGCGAAGCAGGCATCAAACGTCAAAGGTGGCGCAACCCTCGCCGCCAGTCCCGCGGTCTTGGCCAACAGTAGCGCGACCTTCGCCAGCCGCGAGCGGCTCAGCGAAACGATCGACCCGACGATCTTAAGAAAGCGCTAGCCCGTATCCACCCGGAGGTCGGGGTGGCGCGAACCGCTCTGACCTCCGGTCGCCCGCGACTCCTACGGCAGATTTCGCATCCCTCCTACAGGAGATTCGGGTTCGGTCCGACACAGGTAGCGGGCCAACCCTGCTATGGAGATAGTCGAACCAATGTCTCGATCGTCACATCTTGGAGCCAATCAGCGCTGGGACATCGGCGCCGCGCACACAACGACTCCGGACGCCGCGCGCACACACACCGGGCGCACGGCCGCGGACGGGAGATGACCTGTCCGGCGTGCCAGCACGAGAACGCGTCCACCAACGCCTTCTGTGGCGGGTGCGGCGCGCGGCTCGCAATGACGTGTGAAGGATGTCGCGAGGCCAATCCAACCACCAATACGTTCTGTGGGAAATGCGGCCAGCGCTTGGCCCCGGTGGAAGCTGAGAAGGCTTCCACACCCGAGCCGGCCGTCGGCGAACGTCGCCAGCTGACCGTGCTCTTCTGTGACATGGTCGGCTCCACCGAGCTTGCCGGCCGTTTGGATCCCGAGGAGTATCGCGAGGCATTGCACACGTACCACGGCCACGCGGATGCGGTCATTGCACGCTACGGCGGCTACGTGGCGCAGCATCTCGGCGACGGCTTGCTCGTCTACTTTGGCTGGCCGCAGGCGCATGACGACTCGGCGGAGCGCGCCGTGCGCGCCGGGCTTGACTTGGTCGAGGCAACGGCGGCCGTACAGGCGGGCGGGGCCTCACTAGAGGCACGCGTCGGCTTGCATACGGGCAGCGTGGTGGTGAGCCAAGTCGGCGCCGGCGCGCGGCATGAGACGTTGGCGGTGGGCGACACACCCAACGTGGCGGCACGCGTGCAAGCAGCCGCCGCCCCCGGCCAGGTGTTGATCTCGACGGCGACGCACCGCCTGGTTGCCGGGCTGTTCATCGTCGAGAACCAGGGAGCGCGACCGCTCAAAGGCATCCCACAGCCGGTGGAGCTGTACCGCGTCGTACAGTCGAGCGGGGTGCGCGATCGCTTCGGGGCAGCCGCGGCGCACGGCTTCACCCCGTTCGTGAACCGCACCGAAGAACGGGGGCTGCTGCGCAGCCGCTTCGAGCGCGTCTGCGACGGTGAAGGCCAGGTGGTGTTGCTCACGGGTGAGGCCGGCATCGGCAAGTCGCGCCTCGCACAAGTCATGCGCGCGGAGCTTGCGGATACTCCCCACACGTGGCTGGAGACCGGCTGCTCCGCGCATTTCGCCAACACCCCGTTCCATGCCGTCAGCCAGCTACTCAGGCAACGCCGGCCGTGGGACGACGAGACGCCGCAGGCGCGCGCCGCCCAGACGGCGGAGGCCTTGCGGCGCGTCGGGCTCAATCCCAATGAAGCCTTGCCATTGGTGGCCCCGCTGCTCGATATCCCCGTGCCCGAAGGGTATCGCCCGGTCACGGCGGCACCGGAGGTGCTGCGCAAACGTTTGCTGGCGACGCTTGCCGCATGGCTGTTCGGTATGGCCCACCTGCAGCCCGTCGTCGTCCTCATCGAAGATCTGCACTGGGTAGATCCGTCCACCCTCGAGCTGCTGCAAATCCTGGCCGAGCAGGGAACCACTGCGGCAGTGCTCTTGCTGTGCACGGCGCGGCCACAGTTTCAGGCTCCGTGGCCGATGCGCGCCCATCACACGCAATTGACGTTGAACCGCCTGCCGCGGCGGCACGTGCGCGAGATGGTGCTGGGTGTCGCCTCGCGGGCGACCCTGCTGGCGGAAGTCATCGACGCGGTCGCGGCACGCACCGACGGCGTCCCACTTTTTGTCGAGGAGCTGACCAAGGCCGTCTTGGAAGTGGGCGCAGCGGAGGCGGCGCTGGAGATCCCCGCGACGCTGGTGGACTCGCTCATGGCGCGCCTCGATCGCTTGGGCCCGGAAGCCAAAGAGGTGGCGCAGGTGGGCGCGGTGTGCGGCCGAGAGTTCAGTTTCGAATTGCTGCACGCGGTGCATCCGATGGCCGAGGCGGCGCTGGAAGGAGCGCTGGCCCGGCTGGCCGATGCCGATCTACTCTACGTGCGCGGCTTGACACCGCAGGCGACCTACACCTTCAAGCACGCGCTGGTCCAAGACGCGGCGTACGAATCCCTCCTCAAGAGCCGGCGACGCACGTTGCACGCGCAGGTGGCGGAGGCGTTGGCACAGCACTTCCCCGTCGAAGCGGAAGCCCACCCCGAGCTCCTGGCGCACCACTATACTGTGGCAGGCCAGGTAGAGCCCGCGCTGGCTGGCTGGCAACGCGCCGGCGAACGCGCCGTTGCCCGTGGCGCGCACCGTGAAGCGGCACACTACCTCGAGCGCGGGCTGGCATTTCTTGACAGCCTGCCTGACGGGTCACAACGAGCGTGGCACGAATTTCAGCTGCAGCTGAGTCTCGGCCAAACACGGCTGTTCACCCACGGCGTTTGGGCACCGGCGGTAACGGAGGCGTTTGCGCGCGCGATGCAGGTGGGGGAGCGCCTGGCCGAACCGGAGCAGATGGTGCCGCTGCTGTTTGGCCTGTTCGTCAACGCGCTCTCGCGCAACGGACCCGCGGTGGCCCGCCCGCTCGCGGAGCAACTGTTTGCCGTCGCGACGCGCTCCGGCAAGGCGTCGTTCCTGGCGGTCGCCCATGTTGCTCTCGGTCTAGCGGACTATCACCTGGGTAAAATGACAGCCGCGCGCCAGCATGCCGCCGCCGCCGTGGGCCTCTGGGACGACCGTGAGGCACTACTCCTGCCGGTCGATCTCGGCTTCATCGCCCGCGTCCATCTCGCCGACGCCACCTGGCAGCTCGGCTTCCCGGACCAATCGCGCACGTACATGCAGGAGGCGCTGGCACGGGTGGCACGGGCTCCCCGCGCGGCCGAGCGCAGCTGGGCGGCAATCTATGCGATGCTCCATACCGTGCTGCGCCGCGAAGCGGCGCAGGTGGCCGTCTGTGCGCAGCAGTTGCGCGATGCCGTGGCGGAGGAACCCAACCAGAACGCCGCCACGATCAAGGCATTGGAAGGCTGGGCCCTGGCCGACGGCGGCGACGTTCCCGGCGGCCAGGCGCTCATCCGCGCCGGCATCGCCGAG
>CAZTDK010000305.1:0-7502 GCA_964611965.1 uncultured Binatia bacterium (SeqCode)
CACAGCTCATCCGCGTTCTCGGAGCCGCTGCGCACCAGGCTGGACAGGTTGTCGAGCATCAGGAGTTCAGCGTCGCCCACAATCGAGTCGAGCCAGCACTGGCCTAGCGGTGTGCCGAGGTCCGGAATGCCGTGGGATTGGACGTCGGGCGTAACGATTCGAAAGAAGACTGGGTCGAGATCGGCCGCCACCACGCGTCCTAGCTTCGCCAGCCGCTCTTGGAGCAGTGCGCCGGGCATCTCGCCGTCAACGAACAGCACCTTCCAGGGCCGGGCTACGCGCCACTTGAGGAGTGGCTTGCCAGCGGCAGCTGCAAGAGCCATCGCCAGTGCGAGGTACGTCTTACCGAGACCGCGCCACGCATGGATCATCCCCAGTCCCTGCCGCGGAAAGATCGGCTCAATAATCTGCTCACGCGTTGGAAACTTAACCTGCAAGTATTCAGCGAGGGTGAACACGCGCGGGCCATCTTCGGCCGCCACCGGTTCAGTCGACTGCGCGGCGCGCTCGAGCAGCTCGCGTAGCCTGCCTGGGGTCCACCCCTCCGGTAGCGGATCCGCCAAGTCCCAATGCGCCGGGAACTCGAGGGGCAGCGTGACAACCCGCACGTCAGTAGCGCCAGCCGCACCTGCGAGCCGTACCACTTCTGCGGCGTACCCTCCGCCGGGAGGATCAGCGTCCGGCCACACGGTCACGCAGCGTCTGCACAGTGGTAACCAGTCCGCTTTGCCCGCGGCGTTGCTGCCGCCCGGGGATGTAACAACGACACACTCTGGGAACAGTTGTCGCGCCGCGTCGGCGGTCTTCTCGCCCTCTACGACCAGCACTGGTGCGTCCGGTCGCGCGATCAGCTCGGAAAGCCGATACAGCGGCCGTGGTCCGCGCATCTCTCCGATGCGCCACCCACCGCGGCCGTTCGGCAGCTGCGGGCGGATGATCTTGTCACCGGCCGCTAAGTCCCAGCGCGCCGTGCGACGCACGACCACGCCTGCAGCGTCGGTGTAGTCCCAGGTACGGTCTGCGGGCCGTCGCGGCAACCGCTGGCTTGCGGGTGCGGTCGTCGACGATGGCCCGAGGGAGCGCGTGCGGAGGGTCTTGAGCACGGCCTCCTGCGTGCAGCCGGCGTGGCAGTGAACGAGCACGCGCCCGTTGCCATCGCTGATGGACAGCGACGCCTTGCGATCGTCGTGCGCTGGGCAGCGCGCGAGCCAGCCGGCGCCGTTCTGGCGACCGCCAAGCGCCGCGGCGAGCTCTGCCGCCGTCTTCGGCATGCGCTCAGCTCCGGCGTGCACGGTCGTCCGCCATGCTGTCTCGCCGCGCCGCCCGTTCTGCCGCGTATCGCTCGGCAGTTTCACGCGTGTACAGGTGGACCCCGCCAGCGGTTACCGCTGCCACTGGGAGGCGGCCGGCGCGCGTGAGTGCGCGTACGGCACCAGGTGTCACGCCCGCCACGCGGCCAACGTCTGCCGGTGTCAAATACTCCGTCGTAGATCTCGTAGGCTTCATGCGCGTACAGTGACGCGCGCAGGCCCAACAGTCAGCGTGCCGGATTCGAAAAATTACGCTCGCTGCTTCCGCGAATCACGCACACTCGAACGGCGCACTCCCGCCTCTGACGGCGTCGCTTGGAGACCGGTCACGAAGAGCAACCGCCCGGTGAGCCTAGCGGCTGCGCGTGTGCCGGCCTTAGCCGCGTGGAGCAGCTTGAAGATCTCTCGTTGCGCGGCACTGAAGGCCGGCCGCGGCCGCCTACCCCCTCGTGTTCCATGAGACCGTGGCCCAGCGACGCTGACGGTCAGTGCGTCGAGGGCAGTGCGGATTTGCTCGAGCTGCTCGATCCAGTCCGACGGAGATTGCAGCGCGCCGCGGCCGGTGCGCAGATGAACCCAGGTCCAATAGCGTGGCCGCTCTTCAAAGCCGTCTCGTCGGCCCTCAACGAGTTCTTCGAGAGCGTGGCCGCTTGATGGGTTGCCTGTGCTTCCCTCTTGATACGGCTGGGGTGGGTCCCGCTCCGTATAGAGCTGCCTGCCGAGGAAAGTCAGTGTTCGCAGAAGTGCCCTGGCCTCCTTCGCTCCCTGGCGTGCGTAGTGTTGGATCACCGCCGATCGCGTGGACGTCTCACGCCGAACGGCCGTAGATTCCGGGCCCGCTTTGCTTTGCCTGCGGTATGAGTAGGTCTCGCGCGCGGCGCGCTCGAGCAGGGTCAATGCTTGTTGCCTACGTGCGTCGCACTGGAGCAGCTCGTACACGCTGCGGATCGCCGGTTCGGAATCCTCCCATTGCCTAGCGATGGTGTCCAGCGCGCCGGAATCGTCCGCAAGCGCCCTCTCGCTGATTGTGTTCAGCTCCTCGAGAAAGCGCTTATAGTCAGCGGAGGCTTGCCACCGGCTCTGGCTCGCTGGGAGCGGAGCGGCTGAACGCAAGCGCTCCGAGATCGCGTGGCGCTCGCGCGCGTCCTGAACATCTTCACGAGTCGTCCACCGCCGCCCATTTCCGGTCACAGTCCAAGGGATCGTCGCCCATTGTGGCTGTTCCAGCGTTGCCCGCTTGATACCCAGCAACTTCGCAACGGCACCGGGGCCCAGCCGCTGGGCTCGCGTGCGCTGGCTGCTGTTCGATCGCTTCAAGGTGCGGTCTCCTGCCCGATCTCCCGCTGCGAGAACTGCGCGCCAGGCGGAGCAGGAGAACTCCCGCTTTTCGCTCCCAGGGATCAGCCGAGAGCTAGGCGCGCGATGTTCAATCTACTCCGAGACAGGACCGAGCGTAAAGAAGGCGGTCGGGTCTGCGCTCCGCGACCTTACGGGTGAGCAGCAATTGACTTGTGTGGTGCCCCGGCTTGCTCCATAAATATTACATGAGCATCCCGAACACTCACACGCTGGCCGCAGCGCAGGTGAGCGTGACTGGTGGGGACTTCGATCTGATGTTCCAGGGACTCACGTTCTGCGCCGGTCTCCGGCAGCTCACGTACGGGCCCTGGGGCATGGTGGCGTGGATCCGCTGCGAGCCCGAGCACCTGGTGCTGTTCTACGAGCGGGACTGGCAGGCGATCCTGTCACTCCCGCGCCGGGAGTTCGTCACCGGGCCGGTGCTGCTGGTTGCTGAGATGCTCACCTTCGAGCGTGGCGGGGCAGTAGGAATCATCCGCAAACTCGCCGCGCTTCCGGGGGTGCTGATGATCGGCGGGTGGAAGGGCGATCGGTTCAGGCTGCGGCGAACACGGCAGGCGCGCGCAGGCCGTGGCATCCGGCATCCGGCCGCGCCGTTCAGCGCAGGCGGCCTCGAGGGTGTGGCGCGACTGCTACACTAGCGTCGGCAATTCGACAGGGAGGCATTGACGATGGGCGGACTCTTAGGCGGCAGCGGCAGCAAAAGCAGCAGCGTCGTGACTAACGGCGGCCTGAGCCTACTCGACCAGTACAGCAAAAAGGTCGGCGGCCCGGTGAACATCGACCAATACCTGCCGAGCGCCACACCGCTCTTTCAGAGCGACGGCAGCGGGTACGACAACGCCGCTGCGCTCGGACTCGGCTTCGGCCGGGCGCCAACGGCCGTAGCTGCACCCGCGTCCATCAGTGCAGCCACGCCGACGATCACCGCGCCGACCGCGCAGGCGGCGCAGTCCAACGTGAGCAACGGCGACTACGACAAGTACCAGCAGTCGATTTACCAAAGCATCGAGGCGCCGCAGGCCCAGGAGCTGCAGCGGCAGCAGGATCTCGCCACGCGCCAGCTGGCCGACCAGGAGGGCAACTCTGGACTCGGCGCCTCCGCCGCCGGTGTCGGCATGCAGCAGAAGCAGCTCCGCGACTTCGGCCAGCGACAAAGCCAAGTCTCCGCCGATGCCGCCGCCCAGGCCGCCACACAGCGCTACGGCGCGCAGTTCCAAGAGGCACAACAGAACGCTGAACGGCAGCAGGCCACGAACCTCGCCAACGCCGGATACTCGTTGCAGGCACAGCAACAGAACGCGGCCAACGTCCTCGCCGGCAAGAGCGCCGACGCGGACAACTACCTCAAGACGATCGGCCTCAACCAACAAGCCGCGGCCGAGGCGCGTCAGAGTTTCCTGCAGCTCGAAGGGCTCAAGGAATCCGACATCCAGCGGCTCAGCGGCCAGCAGCTCAACGCGCTGCAGTTGCGGCTGAACAACTACCTGCAGACCTTCGGCGCTGTGATCAACGCCGGAGAGACCTCAAGCTCGAAGTCCGTGGCACCAGGGCTATTGTCTGTGACCTCTTATGGCCCAGGCGGCGGCTTTCTGAACTCCGGCATGTGAGTCACTGCGGCGGGCTTCCTGCAGTCGAGCAGCCAGTCGCACGGGAATCGTCGAGCTGGCAACGGAGCTCCATGGCTTCAGGGCCCGAGCATGGTCCGGTAGCCGCGGCGGCTTGTAGCGAATCGGGGCCCAAAGCACGGGGGCCTGCCTGAACTGCGGCGCATACGATGCGCTAACGACGACAACCCAGAGCTTGCCCACGACGCGCCGCAGCCCCTCCCTCACGTGCATGTGGCGTGTTCGCGAAGTGCTTGGCAGAGCGGATGGAACCGGAACCGCTCGCGTGAATGCGCCGCGATGAGCTGGGCCCGATTCGTAGTCGTGGTGCTGCTCGCTGTGGCCGTGGGGGCCTTCCCTGCTGGCGCGAAACGATCAAGCTCTACGACTCCGCCGGGCTGGTGACCGAGGGCGACTCGGCTACGCTGTACGACGGCGGCGGCTTCGTGAAGGGCACCGCGCACGCGACGGGCGACGTTACCAAGCTGCGCGATCCGGCTGGGCGCTGCGTGGAATCGACGCGCACCGAAGGCGGTACGGCCGTCTTGTACGACTGCGCTGGGCATCGCGTTGGCTCGGCCGCGCGCCGCCCAGCGGGAGAGTGAATCACCGAGCGCGAACGCGAGGGCGCGGCACTTCTCCGCGGATATGGTGATGGGGCACGACCTCGAGCTGTAGCGCGGGAGCGCCGCGCGGCCGGTGAGATTCGGCCCATGCAATCGCGTCCAAGAGATAGAGGATAGCCGACCGCGCCACCTGCAGCGTTGCGATTGTCTCTCCTCCAAACTCCCCATAGCCATGGTGATCGATCCCCGGGCTTGGCCTGGAGCCCGTCGCTCCCTCGTCATGCAGGATGCAGAAGCGATGAGTCGCCGCATTTCGAAGGCGTCGCTTTATTCCGAGTGCGCCGCCGTTACCGAGATCGGAGGCCAGCTCCGCGAGTGCGATGATGCCAGGATTCAAGAGGGGCCGCAGCGCTGTCCTCCACGGTCCCAGCCCCCCGTGCTCGCGCCAGAAATCCTGGAAGGTGACTTGCGTAGGTTTCTCTCCAAGACGGAAGTACTCATTGGCACACACGGCGACACGGTCGAGTACATCGAGCGCGGCCCGCTGAGCCAAGGTCAGCATTGCCGGACCAATTCCATAGACGGCGTAATCCAACGTGTCCATGTACAGGGCCGTATTGGGCGTCGGCGGCTGATCCGTGGTGGCCGCATATGCCAGCCAACGGGCAACACAGAAGTCCGCCTTCAACTGGTTGAGCATCGCGAACACAGGCGGGACACCCATGGGTGAGTTGAAGGGTTCCGAGATTTTGCGCGCGTGCACCGTATCCCAGCGCCTTTTGCGGAAGTCGACCCCCTCAATCGTACCAACGAGAGCGAGACGATGCCTCGACACAAAGCGTGCGTACTCGTCGGCGAGACGGCGGCGCCGTGGCCGCCAAGACGAACCCGAGACGGCCAACGCTTTTGCCATCGCGCCAGCCTCTGGACCTGCGTGCTGCGTTATTTCTGCCGCGAGCCGCCGTGCCAGCCGTGCGTAATAGTTTGAAACCGAGTGTTGAAAGCCGGGATGTTCCGGAAACCGTCGGCTGCGTCGTTGCAGCATCCGTGCGATCGAGAGCGCCGCAACTCCGTTCGCTGGATCGACTTCGAGCGCACGGGCCCAGCAGTCATATGCTTCTACCCAACGGTGGCCGTGATCGAGTTGATTACCCA
The DNA here is from genome assembly GCA_964611965.1 of uncultured Binatia bacterium (SeqCode). Taxonomy (GTDB): domain Bacteria; phylum Desulfobacterota; class Binatia; order HRBIN30; family HRBIN30; genus CAZTDK01. Next base: position 5,998 of record CAZTDK010000305.1, read on the forward strand.
AGTTGATCAACGTTTCCCCTTGGAGCCGCGCTCCAGGGTTCTCGTTTGCCACTTGGTGGTAGAGCGCGCGCGCCTCCCGACGTTCCTCGGTTGTGTCGACGTAGTAATTGCTCGAGGACAGCTGCAACGTGGCAAGCGCAAAAAGGCCGTTCGCTAGGTTATAGCGGAGGCCCGATTCCCCTGGGAGCTTCGCTACAAGCCTCCGGAGGATCCGAATGCCGTCTTGCAGTGCGGCGCGGTCCTTGATGGCTTGTCCGGCATCGATGAAAATTGCGGCCTGTAGCACCAAGGTCCTGACCTTGGCTGGGCCCCTGCCTCGAATGGAACGAGCGCCCTTGATCGCGTGCGCCGGCGCCTCATCCATCAACCGGTGGAGTTCCCGGGAAATACTGGAGGCCTGCTCAATTGTTTTGACATCGATCATGGGCGGTAGGGCTCGCTCCCTCATCGTCCCCGACCCTCAAAGTAAGGGTTGCAGATGTTCACCTTGCCGTGGGTCCACGCGTCCAGAATGGCGTCGTCGGGCGGAAGCGGCCGCGGCGCTGCGGCGCCCTCGAGCGGCCGGAGGGTCAGGGCGATCTCGCTCGGGCAATAGCGCAGCGTCTGAAAGTACAGGTCAACGAACAGCGGCCAGACCGCGCACATCGCATCGAACACAACGAACGCTGGCGATCGGCGGCACGACACCAAACGGCAGGCGGCCTGGTAGCCTGGCGCGCTCGCGCGCGCGACGACCCAGCCTCTCTCGCGCGTGATCGTCGCGGTGCCCGGTGCCACCACTTCAGCTCCGTCGAGCGACGCGGTCGCCCCTGCAGGCGTTGTTCGCAGCATCACCGCCTGGGTCCGTCCCTGAAACACCAGCCCGCAGCCAGCCAAGACAGAGCACAAAGCCGAAAAGGTCGCCGCAGCGCTCAATCTGCGCATCGCCCCCCCCTCTTTGGCGGTCCGGTTCAGTTGGTCGCCGGTGCCGCTCTCTTCGTGATCACCAACACGCCTGGTTTCGGTGAGGTCGTGACGATCGGTGTCCCAATCGGCAGCCCGACCGCCGCCAGCCATCCACCGCTCACTTGAACCAACGGATACTCGTATTTTCGGGGCGCCAGACCCCGCGTCCGAGGGATTTGAACCGCCTTCCGGTACAGCACCGTGCCGTACCGCGGCCCTGTTGCCGATCCAGGCCGCAACTGTCGACGTTTGCGCATCAACGGCGTCTTTCGAACCAGCGACATGCCGCGATCTTCGCTCGTTGATCAACTACACGTCAAGCGTCTCGAAGAGACGTCGAGCGATCGCCCGCACCGGAGGGTAGGGGTTAGTCCAAACTGTGCCTGTGACTGTGCCCGCGAGCGTGCCACAAGGGCAACCTCGCCGCACTCTCGCCAGCCAAGAACACCAGATGCGGCCTGGCTGGAGCCCTTGTCCCGCAAGGGTTTCCGAGCCAGGCCGACGACTCAAAATCTGCTCCGGGCAACCGGGTGGGGGTTCAAGTCCCTCCAGGGCCACTT
>CAZTDK010000306.1:0-7490 GCA_964611965.1 uncultured Binatia bacterium (SeqCode)
ATGAACGCACGGAGAAGGACGCGCCGAAAGACCACGCCGCTGGAGGCATCGTCCATCAGCGTTCCGTTCGCCAGCTGCGCCGCGACGACATGGGCAGCGCCATAATGGGTTGCCATCCGGTCGAGCGTCCACGCCTCCGAAGCGAGCCAGTCCTGCGTGAGACCCGTCAGAACGACAGGACGGCGCGGGCACAAGTATCGGCGCATGAACGCATCGCGGGTCGGTGCCGCGACGCGCTCCAGCTCCTCGACCGCAAGAGGCGGGATACCGCAATCAGTCGGAGACGTGTAGGGTTCGGAGGGTGACAGCATCCTCATTAGGTGAGTTCTACCCAGCGGGTGCGTCTGTCAGGAGTGGAGGCCTGCGGCTGGGATCGTTTCCGCGCAAGGTCAAGGCGACGCCGAGAAGCAGTTGATCGCACGGTTGGCGCAACGCCCGGGTTTCACACCCCCGATTTACATCCGGTCCCCCGTGGTGACCACTGAGGTAGGGCTGAGCAATGGCCGTCCACGGAACGTGAGCTTCTTGACGAGCATGCGCTGCAGGTAGGTGTGACCTCGGCTTTTCCCCAGGCTCTGCAGGACCGCGAGCAAGCGCTGCGGCCGGAACACGAACTGCAAGGTATAGAAATAGGCCATGATCCCAAGGCAGAGCCAGCCCAGACTCCATGCCGGGAGGTGCGGGGTCCACGAGCGCCGCAGCTTGTAGTTGGTGCACACGTTGGTTGCGAGCATCCGGTCGTAGTCGGCTGCCTCCGGATCGATGCGTCCCTCTGCGACCAGACGCTGGTAGAGTGCACTCCCCGGGTAGGGCGAGAAGGCGTAACACCCCAGGTCGTTTACGCCGGCCCATGCCATCCGGGTGACAAACCTGAGCGTGGCGAGCACATCGCTCTTCGTCTGGTCTGGCAGCCCGATGATGAGGTGGCACCGGGTTACCAGCCCGAGCTTCGTCGCCTGGCGCATTGAGGCAAGCATTCGCGGGAGGTTGATACGCTTCTTGATGCGCGTCAGCTCCTCGGGCGAGCCGCTCTCCGCCGCGTACGAGAACGAGCGGCACCCGCTGCGCTTCATCCAAGCGAGCACCTCGCCATCGAGCGCCTCGGAGCGCGTGCCCGACGGCATGCTCCACTGGATGTCGAGGCCCTCCTCGATCAAGATCTTGCTGAACTCGACGATCCACTCCTTGCGGATGATCATCGTGAGATCGTGAAACTCGAAGTAGCGCGCGCCGAAGGTGTGGTAGTAGTGTTTGATCTCCTCGAAGACCTTGCGTGGGCTGCGAGCCACCCACTGCGTGCCGAACATCTGCGGGCTCGAGCAGAACGTGCATTGATAGGGGCAGCCGCGTGACGCCAGGATCGGCATGCAGCGCTCAACGTAGGCGTCGCTGCAGATATTGTTGTCCAAGTAGTTCGAAAGAGGAACCGTATCCCAGTCGGGCCAGGGGATCTCATCCACCTCCCGAATACGGCGCCGGCCGGCCGTGGTCAGCACCGTGCCGTGCGCATCGCGCAGCGCAATCCCCGGAACGGTGTCGAGCTGCAAGTTGTGACTCAGATGAGCTGCGATGTCGACGGCAGTCTCCTCCCCTTCACCGAGCACGCAGCACAGGACCTCGGGTACCCGCCGCAACAGCCGATCGTAATCCGCGGTCGGATGCTCGCCGCCGACGATGATCGGTACGTCGTGGAACGCCGCCGCAATTTGCGCAATGACACGCCGACAGTAAAGCCAGGAGTTCGAGAACATACAGGTCACACCGACCAGGTCGACGTCCCGCGGGATGCGCTCGACGATCTCCTCTGCCGTGAGACCGTTGATCGTGTAGCCGTCCGCGTCGTTGATCAACTGGCTGGGACGCTCGCCGAACGCGTCGATGATCCGCACCCGGTGCCCGGCCTTGGCCAGGCAGGCGGCGAGGTAGGCGAGACCGATCGGCGGTATCTCGAGCACCGCGTTCTGTGCCGTGAACGGCAGTACCCCTGGTGGTCGGACCAACACGATCGACAGGGATCGCCGCGCCTGTAGCGGCTTCCCGTTCGCTGCCCCGCAGCCGTTACCGCGTGCGGTCAAGCGATACTCCGCGGACGGGCAACTCGTCTGCAGGCAGAGCCCGATGAAGAGCTGGGAACGATGGGCGAAGCATTGGTTGACATATCACGAGACCCCGCGCACGGTGGCAGGGGGACTCTCGTTGAGGCGGAGAGCCGGATCACGACCCAGCCTCTTGATGAGAAAGCCTTGGAGGTAGGTGTGCTTCTCGCGGCTGATGAGACTATAGAGCAAGGCCAGCAAGCGCTGCGGCCGGAACAGGAACTGCAGGGCATAGAAGTACGAATACATTGCGAGGCAGATCCAGGTGATGCTCCACGCCGGCAGGTGCGGACTCCACGAGCAGCGCTGTTCGTAGTAGGTGAAGACGTTGCGGGCGAGTACCTTGTCGTAATCGGCCGCCTCGGGATCGATGCGGCCCTCGGCCACTAAGTTCTGGTAGATCTCACTCCCAGGGTAGGGAGAGAAGGCGAAGCACCCCACATCATGTGCACCAGCCCAGGCCACCCGGGCGAGGAACCCGAATGTGGCGAGCAGGTCCTTTTTCGTCTGGTCGGGCAGCCCGATGATCAGGTGGCACCGCGTCACGATCCCGAGCTTTGCCGCCTCCCGCATGGAGGCGAGCATCCGCGAGAGATTGACGCGCTTCTTGATACGCTGCTGCTCCTCCTCCGAACCACTCTCGGCCGCATACCCGAACGAGCGGCAGCCGCTGCGCTTCATCCAGCCGAGCACTTCGGCGTCGAGGGCTTCGGAGCGGGTGCCCCCCGGCATGGTCCACTGAATGTCGAGGTGCTCGTCAACCAGGAGCTTGGTGAACGTGAGTATCCAGTCCCGGCGCACGATCGTCGTGAGATCTTGGAACTCGAAGTAGCGTGCGCCGTACGTGTCGTAATAGTGCTTGATCTCTTCGAAGACCTTGCGCGGGGTGCGCGCCACCCACTTGGTCCCGAACATCTGCGGGCTTGAGCAAAACGTGCATTGGTAGGGGCATCCACGTGATGCCAGCATCGGCATGGTGCGGCTGAAGTAGGGGTCGTGGGCGAGGTTGCGGTCCAGGTAGGTCTTGATGGGCACCGCGTCCCAGTCCGGCCACGGGATCTCGTCCACCTCCAGAATCCGGCGCCGGTCCGGCGTGGTGAAAACCTCGCCGTTTGGGTCGCGCAGGGCGATCCCCGGGACCGTGTCGAGCGGCAGGCCGTGACTGAGATGCGCCGCGATGTCGACCGCCGTCTCCTCGCCCTCACCCAGCACGCAGCAGAGCACCTCGGGCACCCGTCGCAGCAGCCGACGGCAATCCGCGGTGGCATGCTCGCCGCCGACGATGATCGGCACGCTGGGGAACGCTGCCGCGATTTCCGCAATGACACTGCGGCAGTAGAACCAGGAGTTCGAGAACATGCACGCCACCCCGATGAGATCGACATCGTGCGGGATACGCTCGATGATCCCCTCGGCCGTGAGACCTTTGGTGGTGAAGCCGTCCGTCTCGTGGTTGAGCCGGCCGGGTGCCTCGCCGAACGCGTCGATGATGCGCACCCGGTGCCCCGCCTTCTTCAGTGCGGCAGCGACGTAAGCGAGGCCTATCGGCGGCAGTTCGTACAGCGCGTTCGCCGTCGCAGTCGGCATCACCGTCGCGGACCGTATCAGAACGATGGACAACGCGCGCGATGCCTGCAGCGGCCCGCCGGTCGCCATCTGACGTGTGTTGCCTCGTATTGTCATAGCGTCTCCCGCCAGAGCAGCACCCCCGTCAAAGACAGGACCACATTCCGGACCGGTACCGTTCGCTGCACCATTACTGACATCGATGACATAGTAACCCCGAGATTCCGAGTAACACGAGGCAGCCAACATACAACCCTCAAGCTACAGAAGTCCAGCAAAAACTCGTGGATCTGCGACCAGCGTCGTCTCGATGGACCGCTCATTGTTGGGGCACTGCGGTCTTCCAAGTCCGAAAAAAGGGCGTTGGTCGCAGACCATTAGCTTCTCCATCTCTGGCGCCACCGCGGCGCAGCGACAAGATCGGCACGGGGTATCTGGGGCAAGCCATGCTATTCTAGTTCAGTCATGTCCCAAGACACCGCCACCCCGAGGCGAAAGGACGCTCACCTCGAGCTCTGCGCTAAAGGCGATGTCGAGCCCGAGGAGAACGATACGCTGCTGTCCGAGGTGCACCTGGTGCATTGCGCGCTGCCGGAAATGGCCCTCCCCGAGGTAGACGTGTCCGCCCAGTTATGCGGGAAACGGCTCGCGCACCCGCTGATCGTCACCGGGATGACCGGGGGCACCGAGCGCGCCGGTCAGGTGAACCGTGACTTGGCCAGCCTAGCGGAAGAGTACGGGCTGGCGTTCGGTGTCGGCAGCCAACGCGCGATGAGTGAAGACGCCTCGCGTGCCGTCAGCTTCCAAGTCCGCGAGGTGGCTCCGACCGCCCTGGTGATCGGCAACATCGGAATCACGCAGGCGACGCAGCTGGGGGTAGACGGCGTGCGGCGCCTCGTCGATGCGATCGGCGCCGACGGGATTGCCGTGCACCTGAATCCTGCGCAGGAACTCGTACAGCCCGAGGGTGACCGCGATTTTCGTGGCGGTTACGAGCTGCTGCGTACCCTCGCCACGTATTTTGGCGCGTCGCTGCTGGTGAAGGAAACCGGCTGCGGTCTGTCGCCCGCGGTAGTCCGGCGGCTGGTCGAGTGCGGCGTGCAGACGGTGGATGTCTCCGGCTTGGGCGGCACCTCATGGGTGCGCGTGGAGCAACTGCGCGCCGACGGTGTCGCGGCGGGAGTGGCGGAGGCGTTCTCGGGTTGGGGCATCCCGACGGCTGCGGCGGTGGCGTCGGTGCGCCGGGCAGTGGGTGACCGTGTGACGTTGATCGCGTCTGGTGGGATTCGGACGGGGCTCGAGGTGGCGAAGTGCTTGGCGCTCGGAGCGGACCTCGCCGGCATGGCGCTGCCGCTCTTGCGGGCGCAACAGCAGGGTGGGCGCGCCGGCGCCAAGCAAGCGCTCGAAGTGGTCTTGCAAGGGGTGCGGCACGCGCTGCTGCTGACAGGTGTAGCCCGTGTCCGCGACTTGCGGCACCAGAAAGTCGTGGTGACCGGCCGGTTGAAAGATTGGCTGCATACCCTATAGGCCCTGCCCAAGACGCAGTGGCGGTCGTGCGTTTTGCGGAGGCGTGATGCTCCAGTGCTCTCGCTGTCCGCTAGCAGCTGGTCGGACTTGGCAGTGCCTGACGACCATCGGGAGCGGTCCGTAGAAGAGACGCCGGCCGCAGGCCCTCGCTTGACGCGCCGCGCCTCGCTTGCGAGAAGGGGCACTGCTGAATGTGCAGACGACAAGGAGCAACCACGATGCGACGACTCATGCTTGCAGGGGCGATGTACGCGCGAATCATTCTGATCGCGGCGCTGGCGTTTCATGCCCGCCCTGGTGCGGCTGCCGACAAGCCGGCGACCGGGGCACCTGGCTCGACGCTGCGCGTCGGCATTGCGACGAACTATCCGCCGCTGGCATTCAAGCAGGATGGGCAGATCAAGGGAGTCGAAGCGGACTTTGCGGCCCTCGTGGGAAAAAATCTCGACGTCACCGTGACGCTCGTCGAAACTCCGTGGGAAGACTTGATCCCGGCTCTGCAAAAAGGGCAAATCGATGTCATCATGTCGGGGATGTCGATCACCGCCGAGCGCAAGAAGCTGGTGAGCTTTACGACGCCCTACACCACCGTCTCGCAGATGGCCCTGTATCGCAGCGCCGATGCGAACCGGTTTCGCAAACTGGCCGGGCTTGATGCCAAGACGGTCCGCGTTGGGGTTGTCGGCGGAACCACGGGCGAGCAATACGCCCGCAAGAATCACCCGCATGTCCAGGTGAAGGAATTTGCTTCGGTCGATGACGGGGTCGCGGCCTTGCGCAAAGGCGACATAGATATCTTCGTGCATGACGCGCCGGCAATCTGGCGTGTGACCGGCGGCTTCGATTCACCCGAGCGTGAGCTGACGGGGTATTACGAGCCGTTGACGGAAGAGCATCTCGCCTGGGCAGTGCGCAAGAATGAGAGTGCCTTGCGCGTGCGGCTGAACAGCTTACTGAGCAAGTGGAAAGCCAGCGGCCAGATCGAGGCGGTGCTCGACCGCTGGATCACCGTGCGCAAGCAACTGATTCACCCGCGTCCGAAATCGTAAGACGGCCCGCAGGCACCCATAGAGAGCCGGCGTGGAACGGGCGCCGGCCGCAGATCTGGCAGCCCGTCGGAACTTGGCAGCACCTAGTGTAGTGTCTCGGAATTGCGTTTGTAGGAGATCGCCGCGGAATTTGTGTGAAGGGGTTCTGAGACCCTACGCTAGCGACCATCGGGAGCGGTCCATCGAAAGGACGCCGGGCGCAGGCCTAGTCGCGCGTTGTTGCCAATCCGACCGTCGGCGCCGTTTCACGCCTGGTGCACACGCGCGCCATTACTGCCGCTCCCGAGTACACGGGTACCAACCAGAAGAGCAGACGCAGAAACCCTGGCGAGAGCAGCTGGATGCGGGCGCTGTTGTTGCACACCAGCACGCCGACCAGCACGTAGTTGCACACCCCGCCGACGTGCCCGAGTCGGCTGCCTATCAATGGAAGATACGTTGGGCCATGGGTGATCGGTGATGGGTGCCGCGTGACCCGCCTCGAGTCGATGACATAGAACCCGAAGGAGCCGCCGACGGCCGCCGGCACCCACCACGGTGCCAGCCCGAGACCGACGTAGGCCGTCAATGCGAAGACGAGAAAGCCGATGTCTGCGAAGTGATCAAATGCACGGCCGGCATTGCTGTCGCTATGCCAACGACGTGCGACCCGGCCGTCGACGACGTCGGTCGCCGCGATTACGGCGAAGATGATGACCGCGACCATGCCGAGCCAAAGCGACCGGTCCGCCAACCACACAGTGAGGACGAAGAACGGCGTCAGTAGCACCCGCAACGCGGTCAGGAGGTTGGCTGCATGCGATCCCCAGCGGTCGAGCATGGCGTGGATTGTACCAGAGAGCGAAAGCGCGTGGCACGTCGCACGGTGGCTGATGGCGTGCGGTCTCTCCGCATAGTCCGCCCGGCCACGAGCCGCGTGCCTCCTGGCCGTTTAGTTGTCGCGCTTGAGAGCGGCGCGTACCTCGGCCGCCAGCTGGTCGAGGCTCTGGCGCTCGGCTGTGAGTGACGGCAGCATTTGCACCCAGTCGCGGTTTGCGGCCCGCGCGGCGTCGACCGCGTGCACCATCGCTTCGTAGTGGTCGACCAGCGTCGTGAATTGCTTGTACGATTGGCGGCCGGCTTGGCCATCGAACTGGTGCAAAAACTCGCGCGCCCGTTGTGCCGGATACACGTACTCCGCCATGCCCTCGGCCGTCAGCCCGCGCTTCGATTCGACGACGGAACACAGCTTGGCGGCGGTCTGCGTCAGTAC
>CAZTDK010000307.1:0-7468 GCA_964611965.1 uncultured Binatia bacterium (SeqCode)
CGCCGAGCGTCGCCGGCAGCGTCTATGCGCAGCCCCTGTACGTCGCCGATGCTGGCGGCGGCGATCGTGTCTTCGTGGCGACCGAGCTCAATCAGGTGAGCGCGTTTGCGGCGACAGACGGCTCGATCGCGTGGCAGCGCACGCTGGCGCCGCCGATGGACGGCAGCGTCCTCCCGTGCGGCAACATCAATCCGCTCGGCATCACCGGTACGCCAATCATCGATCTGCCGTCGCGCACTTTGTTCCTCGATGCCATGACCGATGCCGGCGGCAATACCGCCGCGCACCAGATCTTCGCGCTCTCCATCGACGATGGGTCGACCCGACCGGGATGGCCGATCGACGCGAACACGGCCATCGCGAGCGCCGGAACAACCTTCAACTCCACCGTTCAGAACCAACGCCCGGCGCTCACCATTCTCGATGGCAAACTCTACGTCGCCTACGGTGGGCTGGCCGGCGACTGTGGCACCTACTACGGCTGGCTTGCGGGTATCGATATCGGTAACCCGGTGGCGGCGATCCCCACGTGGCGATCGCCGCTGATCGGGACGGCGCTCTGGGGTATGTCGGGTCCGTCTACCGATGGCCAATTTCTGTATATGACCACCGGCAATACCACGGAGCCGCCAAGTCACACCTGGCAGGAGACGGAGTCGATCCTCCGTTGGAATCCGGGGCCGACGTTTTCGGGGAACGCGTTGGATTTCTTTGCGCCGGCGAACTTCTTCGACCTTGACCAGCGCGATGTTGACCTGGGCGGGACGGCGCCGATTCTCGTCGATCTCAAAGGACCGCCGCCCGCGTCGTTGGTGATCGCGCTCGGCAAGGACGGAAACATCTATCTCGTCGATCGCGGCAACCTCGATGGTGTCGGCGGCGACCTCTTCCACTTGCAGGTTGCCAACGGTGCGATCATCAACGCCGCCGCGAGTTACACGACCGCGCAGGGTACCTATGTCGTTTTCAAGGCTGCGGGTGGCATTGGCTGCCCCGGCGCTGTAGGCGATCTGATTGCCGTTCAACTGTTGCCTGGTACGCCGCCGAGTGCGCACGTCGCCTGGTGTGCGAGCCAGCACGGCGGCGGGAGCCCGATGGTGACCCAGACACAGGCCGACGGCGGCGATACGATCGTCTGGGGGCTTGGTACCGAGGGGACGTTTGAGGGGCCGGGTGATTCGCGGCTGCACGGCTTCGATGGGGACACGGGCGCTGTCGTTTACGATGGTGGTGGACCAGCGGAGCAGATGGGGCCGCTGCACCGGTTCATCACGCCGATCGCAGCGAGGGGGCGGATCTTCGTTGCCGGGGATAACCGGGGTTACGCCTTCAGGGTTCCCTGAGCAGCGGCCGGTCACGATGCCGCAGTGCCGCTGCCGAAGGCGTCACTGACGAAAGAAAGTCAAACGTCAAAAATCAAAATGAAAAAGGCAAAAGTCAGGATGGCAGATTAACCTTCGCCTTTTGACTTGATTCGCGCCGCGCGGTCGCTTGACCCAGTCCGGCGCCGTGGTCTATGGCGTCCTGAGTTGTTCAACGGGGCCATGTCTCGCGCCGCGCGACGGAAAGCTCAACAGCAGTCGGTAACACCGGTCCGGGGCCCACGGCAGGCTCCGCAGCCGGTCGCCCGGCGCCAACCGGGATTGGCCGCCGTCGCTACCTGCCTGTTTCTCTCCGGGACGGCCAGCTTGATGCTCGAGGTGGTGTGGACCCGTTTGCTGCGACTGGTGTTTGGCTCGACGACGTTGGCCGTGAGCACGATCCTGGTTGCCTACATGCTCGGGCTTGGCGTGGGCAGCCTGGTCGGAGGGCGCGTCGCCAAGCGACTCGGGAACGGCGTCCGCGTCTATGGGCAGATGGAGCTTGGCATCGCCGCCTACGCGCTCGCCGTGCCAGCGCTGTTCGCGTTGTTCCCGCTGCTCAATCGCGTCGGGCTCGCATCTCTGAGCTTCTGGCCGGCCGCACTCGGGCGTTTTGTGGTGGTCCTGCTGGCCTTGCTCGTACCGACCATGCTCATGGGTGCGACGCTGCCGGTGCTCGTCGGTGCGCTGGTGCGCGACCGGCGCGCGCTGGCGGCGCGCGTCGGTCTGCTCTACGGGCTCAATACGTTGGGCGCCGTGTGCGGCGTGTTCCTGTCGACGTTTGTGCTGCTGCCGATGATCGGCGTGCGCTGGACCAACTGGACGGCGGCGTTGCTCGACGGCGTCGTCGGTATGCTGGCACTATGGCGGCTGGCGCCACGCTTGGTCGCTGCCCCGGCGGTGATGCGTGCGGCGCTGCCCGCCAGTCCGGACGCGGCACGCTCTCCGGCGGCGTTGGCGTGGTGGAGTCCGCCGCTGCTTGCGTACGGCATCGTCGGTTTCACGGCGCTGACCTTTGAAGTGTGCTGGACCCGTGTCCTGGCGCTGGTGCTCGGGTCATCGGTGTACGCCTTCGCCACCATGTTGGCGGCGTTCCTGACCGGGATCGCCTTCGGTAGTTTACTCGGCCGGCGTTGGTTCGATCGGCTGCGCGCTCCGATGGCGGTCTATGCTGCCGGCCTTGGCACGCTGGGATTGCTGTCGCTGGGCACATTGCTGCTGATCGCCAGGCTGCCGGATCTGTTCGTCCGTTTCAGCCTGCAATTTGGCCTGTCGCCGACCGGCGTAGTGGCCACCAGTGTGATCACCGGGATGCTCGTCATGCTGGCACCGACGCTGGTGTTGGGTGCGCTCTTCCCGCTGGTCATCCGGGCGATTGCGCCAGCTCAAGCTGAGCACAGCCGCGTCGTCGGTGATGTGTACTTCATCAATACCATCGGCTCGGCGCTCGGATCGTTCCTGACCGGCTTTCTGTTCATTCCGCTGTTGGGTCTGCGCATGACGTTGGCGCTGGCCATGGCGTTCAATTTGGTGGCTGCCGGTGCGGTGGTCCTCTGGCAGACCGAATGGGGTGGACGGCTGCGGCCGGCGCTCGCTGCGGTGAGCCTCGCCGCCGCCGCGCTGCTGCTCGCGTTCCCACCGCAATGGGATCAGGCCGCACTGACCCGCGGAGTCTATCGTGACCCGCTCGACCAGCTCGATGTCGGTGTCGAGCTGCTGCCGCTGCTGGGCATGGAGGAAGACCGCCTGCTGTACTACCGCGACGGCATCAACACTACGGTGTCCGTCCACCGCAAGTGGGGCGACACGTTGTTGCGCGTCAATGGCAAGGTGGACGCCAGCACGGGTCGTGACATGCCGACGCAGGTTCTCGCCGGTGAGCTGCCGATGCTGTTTGGGGCGCCGGCCGCGCGCGTCTTGGCGATCGGCTTGGCGTCGGGGGTTACTGTCGGCTCGCTGGCGTTGCACGCGCCGGTGCAGCTCGACGTTGCCGAGTTGGAGCCGACGATGGTCGACGTCGTCCATTTCTTCGACGACGTCAATCACCGTCCGCTCGCCAATCCTGCCGTGCACGTGATCGCCGCCGACGGGCGCACCTATGTTGCCAACCTCCGCGCGCAGTACGACGTCATTGTCTCGGAGCCATCGAACCCATGGATCACCGGCGCCGCCAGCCTCTTCACGCGCGAGTTCTTTCAAGCCGCGCGGCAGGCGTTGCGGCCGGGCGGCCGGCTCCTCCAGTGGGTACAGCTGTACGGTTTCGACGCCCGTAGCCTGCGGGCCTTGCTGGCAGCGCTGCACGCGGAGTTCCCGTACGTGTACGGTTTCGCCCAGCAGGCGGGCGCGGCCGACCTGCTGCTGCTGGCGACCGAGGCACCGCTGGGGCCGGAGCTCCTGCCACACTGGGAAGGGCTGAGCGAGCCGGTCCGCGATGATTTGCGACGCGTCAACACGTTTTCCACCGCCGATCTGTGGAGCCTGCTCCAGTTCACGCCGAGCGACGTCGAAGCGCTGCTTCGTGATGCACCGGAGATGAACCGTGACGACAACATGCTCGTCGAGCTGGCGGCGCCCTGGGCGTTGCACGACGATGAGGCCATCAACGTGAACTGGAAGCTGCTGTCGAAGTACAGCAGCGGTGTCCTGCCGATCGCCGAGGTCAACGGACGCACGCTCGACGCCGACACGGTCGGGGCCCTGGGTTTGTCCTATGCAGACGCGCGTCTGGATGGCGGTCTCGCCACGCGGCTCAGCGAGGTGGCGGAGCGGCGCGGGGGCAGCGTCGACACGCAGGTCACGCACGCCGTGCTGACCCTCGCGAAGAACCCGGAGGCGGTCGCGGCGGCGCGCGCCCTGCTCGATGCCGCGGTCGCACGCGCGCCGGAAGCGTTTGCGCCACGCTTGCATCGGGCGCGGTTGCTGCATGATGCGGGACTGGACACCGAAGCGCTGGCGGATATCGACATGGCGCAGCAGGCGGCCCCCGACGATTTGCGGCTGCGCGACATACGGCTGGCCGCTCTGGTTGCTCTCGGCCGCGCCGCCGAGGCCCGGGATGATGCCGTGGCGTTGCTGGCATCGCCCTATGCGCAGCTCGACCCTGATGTCAATCTGCTGACGGCGCGCACCGCGGTTGCCACACAAAACATGGACGACGGCATCCGCGAGATATTGCGCTACCTGGAGCGCAACCCGTACTCTCCGGACGAGTGGAAGGTGTTGGCGGCGATGTACGAGCACACCGGACGTCCCGCCGAGGCCGCCGTTGCGCACAGCAACACCGAGCTGGCGCGGCGCGATCGGGTGCTTTTCATGCATCGGCTTGCCCGCCGCGCGGCGCGGCGCGGCGCGGTCGACGACGCCATCAGCGATCTGAAGGCTACATTGGATTTCGACCCGACATATGTGCCGGCGCGCGACGACTTGCGGCAACTGACCGGCGGCTGACCTGCGGACCTGCGGTCGGCGTCTCTTCTAGGTCGGCTCCCCGTTGGGTCGCTGGAGGGTTCCGAGTCCGCCGGGTTGTTGGTCCTCGAGGCGACGTTGCCGTGGTCCGCCAACTCCAAATCCTCCACCATGCGCCTGAATTGAAATCCTTGCGGCTTTATGGTTTGACCGGTGCGGACAGTCACCCCCCTCCACGGATAATCAGGTGTCAGCACACGTTTCCCCATTGCCATCCGCCGATCGAACGGCGTCCGCGCCCGCGGCTGCACCACCCGACGTGTCGGTGGTCATCCCGATCTACAACGAGGCGGACAATATTGAGATGCTGCACCAGCGGCTCATGCAGACGCTCGCCCAACTGGGACGGGCGTACGAAGTCTGGTACGTCGACGACGGCAGCGGCGACCGGTCTTTGGAACTGCTGCGCGCGGTTAGCCAGGAGGACCCGCGTGTCGGCATCATCGAGCTGACCCGGAACTTCGGCCAGCATGCCGCGGTGCTGGCCGGCTTTGCCGCGTCGCGGGCGGACATCGTCGTCACCCTCGACGGCGATCTGCAGAACCCGCCCGAGGAAATTCCCCGCCTGATCGCGAAGCTCGAGGAAGGGTATGAAGTGGTGGGCGGCTGGCGCGAGGACCGGCAAGATCCCTGGTTTCGCCGGGCCGGGTCGGAGGCGATCAATCAGCTGACCTCGTTCACCGTCGGTGTGAAGATGAATGATTATGGCTGCATGCTGCGCGCCTATCGCCGCAGCATCGTGCAGCAGATCATCGACTGTGATGAGCGCTCGAGCTTCATTCCGGCGCTCGCCAACTCACTGGCCAAACGGACCGCCGAGATCGAGGTGCAGCATTCGGACCGCTTCAGCGGCCGCTCGAAGTACTCGTTGCTGAAGCTCATGCGTCTGTCCTTCGACCTCATCACCGGGTTCTCGTTGCTGCCGATCCAGCTGATGAGCGTCGCCGGCATCATCGTGGCCCTCGCGGGCATGGGTTTCGGCGGCTTCCTGCTCGTGCGCCGGCTGTTCGTCGGTCCCGAGAGCGAAGGGGTGTTCACGCTGTTCGCGATCTTGTTCGTCTTCATCGGTATCCTGATTCTCGCGGTGGGTCTGGTGGGCGAATACGTCGGGCGGATCTACCTCGAGGTGCGTCGCCGGCCGACGTATCGCATCCGGACGATCCATCAGGTCCGGTCTGGCGGATAAACGATGAATGATGAATGATGAGAGATGCGCGGTATCATCCTTTATCTCTCATCCCTCATCCTTCATCCGTAGATCGTTCTTGTGGGTGAGGAGTCCGGATGCGCTCGGTGGTGTTTGCGTACCACGACATCGGCTACGTGGCGCTGCAAGAGCTCCTGCGTGCGGGCGCCGAGGTGGCCGCGGTCATCACGCATGAGGATGACCCGGGCGAGGCGCTGTGGTTCCGCTCGGTTTGCCAGCTTGCCGCAGCCCACGATCTGCCGGTGTTCACGCCGGACACCGTCAATACCCCCGAATGGATTGCGCGTATCGCGGCCTGGCGTCCGGACTTCGTGTTCTCTTTCTACTATCGAAAAATGCTGTCGAAGGAGCTCCTCGCGATTCCCGCGCGCGGCGCGCTCAACCTGCATGGTTCGTTGCTGCCGAAATTTCGCGGACGCTGCCCGGTCAACTGGGTGCTGATCCACGATGCGCAGGAGACGGGCGTGACGCTCCACTACATGGAAGAAAAGCCGGACCGTGGTGACATTGTCGCGCAGCGCGCCGTCCCGATTGATGATCAAGACACGGCACTGACCCTGTTCCACAAGCTCACCGACGCGGCCGCGGCGCTCATGCGTGAGACCTACCCGTTACTGTGCGCCGGCACCGCGCCGCGCATCCCGCAGGATCACGCGCGGGCAAGTTATTTCGGCGGCCGCCGCCCGGAAGATGGGCGTTTGGATTGGACGCAACCGGCACGCGCGCTCTTCAATCTGGTGCGGGCCGTGACGCGTCCGTACCCCGGGGCCTTTGCCATGTGGCAGGGGCGCTTGCTGTACGTCTGGGAGGCGCATCCGGTTGCGGTCGGCGCCGCCGTCACCGCCGCGCCAGGGACGGTGGTGTCGGTCAGCCCGACGGTGCAGGTGCAATGTGGAACCGACAGACTGGAACTGTCCCGCGTGCAGCGTGACGGCGATGCGGAATGCGCGGGGGCGGCATGGGCCGCGCTGCATGGGGTGCGGCCGGGTATGGTGTTCGAATAACGGATGGCAGCTTATGATACGATGACGCTTCAGCCGAGCGAACCTTCCCCCTGGCCCCTTCCTTGGCAAGAGGGGGAACACCGGCAAATCTCGCCTCCTTTCCACGGAGGGGCCGGGGGAGGTTACGCCAGGCGGATACATCACGGCAATTGTGAAGATGGAGTACTAAGGACGGCGTTCGAAGAAGGAGTGTGCTGGCTATGAAAGTTCTCATCACTGGTGGCGGCGGCTTTGTGGGATCGCATCTGGCGGATGCCTTCATCGCGCGGGGCGATGAGGTGTTCATTCTCGATACCGGGTCGGTGATCAAGACCCGCCACCTGATGGGAAACCCGGCGTTCCACTACATCCGCGATAGCGTCTTCAATCTCGAGATTCTCGAAGGCCTCATCTCCAAGTGCGATCTCGTCTACCACCTGGCGGCGGTCGTT
>CAZTDK010000308.1:0-2930 GCA_964611965.1 uncultured Binatia bacterium (SeqCode)
CGCGCCGCAGCTGCGCGATCTGCGCCTCGCTGAGGCCAAGCCCGGTCAGCACACTATCTGTATGCTCGCCAAACCCGGGCGGAGCGGTGCGCACTGCTCCCGGCGTGTCGGAGAGCTTGATGGGTGTGCCGGGCATGCGCGTGCGGCCGTTCGCGGTGTCCATCTCGACGATCATTTCGCGATGCCGCAACTGCGGATCGGCATACGTCTCGTCCAACGTGTTCACCGGACCGAAGCAGATGTCCTTGTCGGCGAGCTCGGCCACCCATTCGGCCATGGTCTTTTGACGGAAGGCGTGCCGGAAGAAGGTGAACATTTCTTCGCGCGCCTCTTCGTCCCATTGGCGCGCCGCGAAATCGTCGCGGCCGAAGTGGCGACACAGTGTCGCCCAGAAGTGCGGCTCGAAGGCGCCGACGGTGACGTGGCGGCCGTCGCGCGTCTCGTAGACGGCGTAGCACGGATAGCGCCCGGTGAGTTGCTCGGCGCCACGCTGGGGGAGCTGGCCGGTGAGGAACCACATCAATGTATGATAGGCGTTGCACGCCATCGAGCCGTCGAGCATGGAGATGTCGACGAACTGCCCGCGTCCGGTCTGCTCGCGAGCGATCACTGCGGTGAGAATGCCCACCGCCGCCATCAACCCGCCGCCGGCAATATCGGCAATCTGCACCCCGGGAATCACCGGCGGGCCGCCGCTTGCGCCGATGAAATTGAGCACGCCGGCGTAGCCGAGATAGTTGACGTCGTGGCCGACGTAGTCGCGGTATGGACCATCCTGCCCATAGCCGGAGATCGAACAATAGATCAGCCGTGGATTGCGCGCACGGAGCGTCTCGAAATCGATGCCGAGACGCCGCGGAACTCCGGGGCGGTAGCCTTCGAGCACGATGTCGGCGTCCGCCGCCAGTCGCAGCAGAATGTCGCGGCCGGCGGCGTGCTTCAGGTTGAGCGTCATGTGCCGCTTGTTGCGTGCCAGGAATGGAATGCCGATGCGCATCGGATCGTCCGGATTGGCAACGCACAATACGTCGGCGCCGAGATCGGCAAGCAGCATGGAGCAAAACGGCCCCGGCAGCTGACGAGACAGATCGAGCACTTTCAAACGACCGAGAGGAAGCGTCATAACCGCTTTGCGTATCGCAAGCGGCGCGACGTGAGCAAGCGGGATTGGTAATTGACTCATTGACGATTGAGCCATTGACGACTTTTGGAGAACCATTCAATCGTCAATGGCTCAATCGCTGTTTGTACCGATCGCCATCGCGGTATAAGAATCACGCGGCCCATGTCCACCAAGAGCTCCCCAATCGGTTCCGCAGATCCCGGCCGCTGCACCGAGCCGGAGTTGACGGAGCCCGTCCTCGAGTGCACGCCCGACGGGCGGCTCAACCCCGCGGCGATCGGCTGGTCGCGCCGGCCGCTGCAGCGCTGCAATCTCGCCGGGCATTGGCCGCGCAAGAAGCGCTGGGACTATTGGTGCGTCACGACGGACACCCATCTGCTGTCGCTAACCTTTGCCAACGTCGATTACCTCGGCGTGCTCAACGTCGGATTGTTCGACTATGCGGCACGAACCGTATTCGAGAAGAGCCTCGTCCTGCCCTGCGGCGGAGGTCTCACTCTCCCGGAGACAGTCGGCGGCGGTGACATGCGTTTCGCCGGCATGGGGTTGTGCATCGAAATTCTCGAGGAGACGGGCGGGACGCGGCTGCGTGGCAGCTTCTCCCGACGCGACGTGACCTTCGCCGCCGATGTCTTCGTCGCGCGTCCGGCAGATCACGAGACGCTGAACGTCGTCATTCCGTGGAGCGACGATTGTTTCCAATTCACCTCGAAGCACAACACGCGGCCGGCAGACGGCACGGTCGTAGTGAACGGACGCACGTACGCCTTCGGTCCGCAGAACCATGCGTTCGGCTGTCTCGATTATGGCCGGGGCATATGGCCGTACCGCACGACCTGGAATTGGGCGTCCGCCTCGGGTAGGCAGAACGGCCACACGGTCGGGCTCAATCTCGGCGGCCAATGGACCGACGGCACCGGCATGACCGAGAACGGGCTGTGCATCGACGGCCGGCTACACAAGCTCTCCGAGGAATTGCTCTTCACCTACGAGCGCACCAACTTCATGGCACCGTGGCGTATCCGCACTCCGCTATCCGAACGTGTCGATCTCACCTTCGCTCCATTCTTTCTGAAAGAGGGCGCGCTCAATCTGCTGCTGCTCGCCACCGAGATTCACGTCGGCTTCGGGCACTTCACCGGGCATGTCGTGGCCGATAGCGGTGAGCGCATCGAGATCCGTGATTTGATGGGATGGGCGGAGGAGCATCGCGCCCGGTGGTAAGCCGTAAGCCGCAAGCAGCCACACCTGCCAACTCGCATCGCGTTGGTCACTGCACCTCGTACGCCCCGATATCGACGTGGGCGCCGGAGAGCCGTGGGAGTCCGCGCTGATCGGTGGCGAGGTTGTCGGGTGGGCCGGTGACGGCGTCATCCCCGGCGTCGATGGCGGGACTTGGCCCCGTGCACGACGGATGCGGAAGAGCGATCCCCGTGCACAATGCGAGCGTTTGCGTCGGCCCACCGTAGGTTCCAAGGGGGGCGAGCATCGGATTGGTGTCGAGGAGGTCAGTGCCGTCGGTACTTAGACAAGTATTGTTGCCCGTGCTGACGAGGTTATGACCGCTATCAAAGCCCCCGCTTTCGCCGTCACAATTCGCGCCGAATTTCGCGATGTTATTCGCAACGATCGTATTGCTGTAGGTGGCCGGGCCCGCGACGCCACCACCACCCCCACGGGGCGCTTTGTTCCCGAAGAGAGTACAATTTGTAAATTCGATAGTCGGGTGCGCTGTTATCGTGCCGTGGTTATTGATGCCCCCGCCATCGCGCGCGGCGTGATTTCCAGTCAGAGTACAGTTGGTAAG
>CAZTDK010000308.1:2940-7456 GCA_964611965.1 uncultured Binatia bacterium (SeqCode)
GTTGTCCATACCGCCGCCACCTCCATCAACGCCGACGACGAAGAGCCGCGCGTCGTTCCCACTGATGGTGGAATTGGTCAAGGTGGATGTCCCCCCGTTTTCGATCCCGCCTCCGGCAACGCTCGCGGTGTTCCCGCTGAGCGTGGAATTGCTGATAGTAAGCGTGCCGCCGCTGTCGATACCCCCACCGCGAACGGCCGCTTTGTTCAAGCTGAATGTGCAGCCGGTGACCATCGCCATGCCGCCGTTTTCAAGGGCGCCACCGGAGCTCACGCGCGCATGGTTCCTCTTGAAAGTGCAGTTGGTGAGCATGGCCGTGGCTTCATTGTCGATGGCGCCGCCGTTGCCGGGGTGGGCGACGTTCGCGGTGAAAATACAGTTCGTGAGAGCCGCCGAGCCGGCGCCGTTATACAGGCCGCCACCATTGCCGGGACGTGCCTGATTGCCGTTGAAAGTGCAGGTGGACAACGTGACCGTGCCACCATTGTTAAATAGGCCACCGCCGTTAACTGTAGCCGTGTTGCCGCCGATCGTGCAGTTGGTCATGCTCAGAGTTGCACCGCTATCCACCAAGATCCCTGCCCCACGATCGGCCTTCCCATCCCGGATCGTCACATCCGACATGCTCGTTGTCCCCGCCACGATCTCGAAAACACGCGTTCGATGCGCCCCACCGAGCTGCAGCGCAGCCGGAGGACCGACGATGGACACGTCCTGCTGAATCTGCAATTCGCCGAGGGTAAGGCGGATTGCGTAAGAAGCCGAGAAGACAATCGTGTCACCACTGCCGCTCCCCGGGGGGCAATCACCGCCGGTAGTCTCTCCCGCGGCGTTCACATTGGCAATGGCCTCGCGCAGCGTGCAATGGCCATCGCCGCCGTTCGTATTGTCGGCGTTTGTGTTCACCGCAATCGTGGTCGCGGAGGCCGCCAATGGCAGTAGCAGCAGAATGATGGCCAGGCCTCTCATGTGCACTCCTTCACGGCCGGGACGCGCATGCAAACTTTGCACGCCATCGAGCGGCTCATGCGTCAGTATTCGGTGATTGTTGTTAAGACAGCTGGAAATGGCAGGGACCTGGAGTAACAACGGTGGAACCGCGTTGCTATCAAGGTTTCGTCCGCTTCTGAACTTCTTCCTAAGACCTACACTGTGCAGCACCTGAAAATCCCCCGGTACTGCCGCCTCTTGCCCGAACAGCCCGTGCCCCCCACGGGTGACACAAAACACGCCACGCCCAACTGAACCGGTCGTCGCTAGACAATGAATCCCACCTTCATCGCACTTCTGTCAACCGCGAACGCGGAGGCGTCTCCCGCCATCCGGCGCAATGAGCGTATAGGGTACACGCCCAGTTGTCGCCGAATAGCGGAAACGTCTTCTTGCGTCACACGCGCGCAGGCGCAGCCGGCGCGGATGCGGCAGGCGTGGTCGCCGGCGTGTCCGGCGTCGCGCGGCTGTAGGACATGTACTCCTGCATGAATGCAAACGGCGCCTGCAGCTCCGGACTGACCGGCAGCGCCGCCTTCACCAGGCGCCAGCTCGCCAACACCTCGCCCCATGCGTCCGCATCCTGCTGCAACCGCCGCCGGTTCGCCACCGTGGCGCGATTCTGCGCCGCCCGCGCTTGCTGCGCGAGCTCTTCGCCCCGGCGCACGAGAATGCGCAACTGCCGCGGCGTGAGCGTGCCGCGGAAGCCCGTGGCTTCCATCTCGTCGGCGAACCGGCGTGCGATCGCGTGATAGTCGCCCGGCGGTTTGACCAGTCGCCGCAAAAATTTGCTGAAGTTTGGGGTTTTTTTGCTCGCCGGGAGAGAAATTTCCCAGCGCTTGAGGGTTCATTCGAGCGCCGGTAGCAAAAATTTGCCGGCGTTCAGGGTTTATTCGAGCGTCGCGCTCGAAAATTCGCAGCGGTCGAGGGTTCATTCGAGCGCCGTGAAGGAATGAACCCTCGCGGCGTCCGAATCAACCGGCGAGTCGCCCGATCAATCACGCCCGTGTCTCGAACGAACCGCGGCAAGCTGCGACAAATCCGAAGGCTGGACCGCCGGTGAGCCGACTTCGGCGGCAGAAGCGCACGACTTAACCCCAATGAGACAGAAAAGATTCACCACGGAGACACTGAGACACGGAGAGAGCGGCCGAATCAACGCCGAAGGGGCACTCCCCGAACGTTCATTTTATGCTTCCTTCTCTTCGACTCTCAGGAACCCTTGTCTTCTCTGTGCCTCCGTGTCTCCGTGGTGATGTCCTTTTCTCACATCAGGGTCAATGGAATGGTCGGAGGAGCATCGCGCCCGCTGGTGAAGCAGCGAGACGCATCTCACAGCCTGATGAGATGCGCCCCGCTTGATTGTGCCTCAGGTTCGCGCCACCAGAGCAACCTGGGATTTCTCTACTTGATGAAGAGCATCTCCTGATACGTAGCCAGCGGCCACAAGTCGTCGGCGACGATGCCCTCGAGCGTGTCGGCAGTCTTGCGCACCGCCGCCATCGCCGGCAGCACCTCGTGGCACAGGTGTTTCGCGTGCTCGAGCTTGGATTTGCCACCGTGGTGTTGCAGGGTCTTCTCGAGCTTCGCGACGCCGTCCTGAAGATCCTTTACGAGCCCGGTGACTTTATCGAGCGTGTCGGTATCGAAGACATAGGACAGCGCCTTCAGGCTGGCGCAGGTCGCCGCCAGCTCGCCTTGATACCGTATGGCGGCGGGAAAGATGATCGTCTTGGCCATTTCGATCGCGGTCCGCGCCTCGAGTCCTACCGTGAGGCAGTAATGCTCGAGGTACACATCCATCCGGCTATGCAGCTCGCGCTCGGTGAGCACACCGTACTGTTCGAACAGCGCCGTCACTTCTTTGCTGCCGAGCAGCGGCAGCGCATCGACGCACGAGCGCAAGTTCGGCAAGCCGCGCTCGGCCGCCTCTTTGTGCCAGGCCTCGGAGTAACCGTCGCCGTTGAAGATGACACTGCCGTGCGCCGCGAGGATTTCCTCCAGCACCTTTTGGATCGCGCCGTTGAGTTTCTCTGGATCACCGGCGACCGCCTGCTCGAGACGGGTTGCAATAAAATCGAGCGACTCGGCGAGGATGGTGTTCATCGCCACCAGCGGCCCGGCGATCGACTGGCTCGATCCCACTGCGCGGAACTCGAAACGATTGCCGGTGAAGGCAAAGGGACTGGTGCGATTCCGATCGCCGGGGTCTTTCGGAAGATTCGGCAGTGTGTCAACGCCGACCGTGAGCGTCTCCTTCTTTTTCGAGCTCTTGGCCCCGCCCTTGGTAACTTGCTCGAAGATGTCCGCCAGCTGCTCACCCAGGAAGACCGAGATGATCGCCGGCGGCGCTTCGTTGGCGCCGAGGCGATGATCATTGGCGGCCGTAGCCACGACCGCGCGTAGCAAGCCGCCCCACTTGTGCACCGCGCGAATCACCGCCGCGCAGAACACCAGAAACTGCGCGTTGGCGTGCGGTGTGTCTCCCGGATCGAGCAGGTTGCCCTGGGTCGCGTTCCCCAGCGAGTAGTTCACATGTTTGCCCGACCCGTTGACGCCGGCGAAGGGCTTCTCATGCAGCAGGCAAGCCATGCCGTATTTCTCGGCCACGCGCCGCAGGGTCACCATCGTCGTTTGCTGATGGTCGGTGGCGAGGTTCCCATTCTCGAACACCGGCGCCAGCTCGAACTGGCCCGGCGCCACTTCGTTGTGCCGCGTCTTGGCCGGAATCCCGAGCTTAAAGAGCTCGCGCTCCGTCTCAAGCATGAAGGCAAGCACCCGCTCGGGGATGGCACCGAAGTAGTGATCCTCGAACTCCTGGCCCTTGGGCGGCAGCGCGCCGAAGAGCGTCCGGCCCGTGCCCAGCAAATCCGGCCGCGAGAAGAAAAAGTGCCGATCGATGAGGAAATACTCCTGCTCCGCACCGGCATACGAAACCACCGTGGCCGGCGACTCGTGCCCGAAGACCTTGAGAATGCGTTGGGCATGCTTGTTCAGCGACTGCATCGAGCGCAGCAGCGGCGTCTTCTTGTCGAGCGCCTCGCCGGTCCACGAGACGAAGGCGGTCGGAATACACAGTGTCGTGCCGTTCGGGTTTTCCAGGATGTAGGCCGGACTCGTCACATCCCACATCGTATAGCCGCGCGCCTCGAACGTATTGCGGATGCCCCCGTTTGGAAAGCTCGACGCGTCAGGTTCCCCCTGAGTCAGCGTCTTGCCGGAGAATTCGGCGAGCGCCCCACCGTCGCCGTCGGGCGACAGGAAGCTGTCGTGCTTCTCGGCCGTGAACCCGGTCAGTGGGTAGAACACGTGCGCGTAGTGGGTGGCCCCTTTTTCGATTGCCCAGTCCTTCATCGCTGCCGCGACGGCATCCGCGAGCAAGGGGTCCAGCATTGATCCCGTCTCGATCGTTTTCAGTAACGACCGGCACACGGGTTTGGGCAAGCGTGCCTTCATCACCGTTTTGTTGAAGACGTTCGAGCCGAAAAACTCGGCGGCCGAGAGCTTCGAGAACGATAGTGGTTCT
>CAZTDK010000309.1:0-7419 GCA_964611965.1 uncultured Binatia bacterium (SeqCode)
TCGCGTAGCGCGAGCATGAATGACGTCAGCATCGAGGTGGTGGTCTCGTGACCGGCGAACATCAGGATCACGGCCTGCTCGAGCAGCTCGTCTTCGCTGAGCGCGGCACCCGACTCGTCGCGCGCAGCCATGAGCAGCCCGAGCGCGTCGGTGCCCGGCGCGCTGCCCGCGGCAGCGCGGCGCGAACGAATCAGGTCGCGCAGATAGGCGCGCAGCGCATCGCGCGCCCGCAGCCCTTTGCCAAACGTCGTCCAGGTTGAACCGATGCGCAGGAAGGCCACCGTTCCTTTTGCCAGCTGATCATTGAGCTGCCCGAGGCTGCCGATATCGACCGTCGCGCTCACACCGAGAACGAGACGCGCCATGATGTCGAACGTGAGGTGCCGGAAGCGTTCGTACATCGAGCCGCGCCCGGCGCGTGCCCAGCGCGCCAGGTGCGCCGCGGCGCACGCCGACATGATCTCGAAGTACTGCTGCACGCCGCGTTGATGAAATGCGGGCGTCATCAACGTGCGGTTGCGGCGGTGGACCTCGCCGTCCTGGAAGAGCAACCCGTCACCAAGAACCTTGCGGACGAACGCATAACCGAGAGCGTGCGAAAAACGTTCGCGCTGCGTCACCATGATCAGCCGATTGGCTTCCGGCCCGATCAACGCCACCATGCGCATGCCCATCAGGTCGAAACGAAAGATCGGACCCAGGCGACGGTATCCATCGAGCAGGTACGCGCCGGGATGCGACAGCATCGCCCACGGCGACCCCAGCCACGGGATCGACCGCAGGGCGGGAATTGGGCCACGTTCGGGAATGTTCGAGGCGCGTGCAGAGATCGGTTCCGCGTTCATGGCATCAGGCGGAGAGTCCTACCACGATAGCGCTGCAACAGACAGGTCAAGGTGAAGCGCTTGGCTGGTCCTTGTCTCGGAGGGTGGCGAGAAGCAGAACCAACCACACAGACACCCGCAAGGCCGGCAAATCATGCTGTCGCAGCGGCGGGAGCCAACATCAGACCATCAGTTTCCGAGCCAGGCAGCGAAGAATTTATCCAAGCTTGACTGCGCGGCGCGTCGCATGTCCTGCATGGCCAGCAAGGCGGGCAGCGCGCCGGGCTGGGTTGCCAGGTAGCTCGCGAGCGCCCATGGTCTCAGCTTGCCATTCTGTGGGTCGATGACCTTGCCCAGGTGCGGCAGCTCGGTGGCGGCGGTGTCGAGGATGGCGCGGACCGACACGAAGGGGATGCCCGCGTGCCCCGCGCTGGCGGCGATGGGTGCGCCTTCCATTTCGACCGCGATGGCGCCGTGTGCGGCAGCCGCATACTTCTCGGCCTCCGTTGCCAGCACGTGGGGGCTGCAGAGAACCGGGCCGGCGGCCACATGCAACGCGGCACGTACGGCGGCACGACGGATCTGCTCGCGCTGCGTGATGTTGGTTTCGAAGTGCGCGCCACCATTGTCGATGATCGCGCTGGCCACGGCGAGATCGCCGGGGAGAAGGTCAGGTGCCAATGCACCAGCGCACCCGGTCGAGACAATGAGGTCGAAACGTGATGCGTCGGTCACTGCGCCAGCCGCAGTGGCGGCGCGTGCGAGCCCCATCCCCGTCTTTACCAACCACACGTCGCCCGCCGGGGTGGTGCCACGCCACACGGTCACGCCGGCACGGCGTTCGCGAGTCACGCGGCGCAGCTGGCGCAGGATTGGCCGGCACTCCCACTGCAGCGCCGCGAAGATCGCGATGCGTTCCACGCCGCGGCCATCCGGATTGGCGCCTACTTGAATTTCCGCTCCCCCCACCAAGGATAGAAATCGGGCATGTCGGCGCTCGGGCGCAGCGAGAACCGCGGCGGTCGCTTTTCGAGGAAGGAGGCGACGCCCTCGTGCGCATCCGCATTGCTGCCCATCCAGAAAATGCACTTCGAGTCCGCCTTGTGGGCTTCCATGGGATGATCGGCGCCCAGCATGCGCCACAGGAGCTGGCGCGAGAGCGCCACCGACATGGCGGAGGTGTTGGTCGCGATCTCCAACGCCAGGCTCCGCGCCGTGTCCATCAGCGTCTCCGGCGGCACCACTCGGCTGACCAGGCGCGCCGCCAGCGCCTCGTCGGCGTTGAAGATCCGGCCGGTGTACACCCACTCCGCCGCTTGGCTGATACCGACGACCCGCGGCAGGAACCAACTACTGCACGCCTCGGGAACAATGCCACGTTTCGCAAACACGAAGCCGATGCGGGCGGCGCTCGAGGCGATGCGGATATCCATCGGCAGGGTCATCGTGATGCCCACGCCAACCGCCGGTCCGTTGATCGCGGCGATCACCGGCTTCTTCGATTCGAAGATCCGCAAGGTCACCTGGCCGCCACCGTCGCGGTGCTCGTCGATGGTTTGCGGCCGCGCTCCTTGACTGGCATCGAACGTCCCGCTGCCGGCCGACAAGTCGGCACCGGCACAGAAGGCGCGGCCCGCTCCGGTGACGATGATCGCACGCACACCATCGTCGGCGTCGGCGCGATCGAAGGCGTCGATGAGCTCGCGCATCATGCGCGCGGTGAACGCGTTGAGCTTGTCGGGGCGATGCAGCGTGAGCGTGAGGACGCTCTCGGCGACTTCGTAACGAATCTCCTCGTAGTCCATGGGGCTATCTCCAATGCTTTCCGGTCAGGAATGGGTTTCGGGCCTTGAGCAAGCGAGCGGGGCTCTGGCGGACGAGATAAATCACCCGATGCTGCTGTGCAAGCCTATGATCCGGCGTCATTGATTGACGTCCAGAAGGCGTTCGCCTAACCTCGTCGCTGCGCATGAGATCCCTGCCCCCGCTGCAGTTGCACGGTGATGAGGCACGCTGAGGGCGCTACCGCCATCGGCCACCAGCGTCCAGAACGGCCGCACCTGGCGGCTGCCGTCGCCGCGGGGGCGGACTCGGCACGATACAAATTCTTGCTGGCTGCGGTGCTCGCCGTGACGCTGCTCTTGCGCGCGGGGTGGGCGGCTGTGGCCGGCGTAAATGTGCGGGCACGGTTCCTGTTCGATCCGACGATCTATGATGTCTTTGCGAACCACCTGCTGCGGGGGAACGGGTTCGTGATGTTCGACGACAAACCATCCGCATTCTTCCCCCCGGGCTACCCGGTCATTCTCGCATCCCTCTACAAAGTCTTTGGCACACAGCTGGCGGTCGCGTGGGCGGCAAATTCAGTGTTTGCAACACTGACCTGTCTGCTGGTGTATGCCGTTGGCCGGCGGCTCTTCGATCCTGGCGTTGCCCTGGGTGCCGCAGGCCTGTTCGCCCTATTTCCCGGTGATATTTTCTACGCCGGGCTCACCATGACCGAAGCCACCTTCGGCTGTTTCTTTCTTGGAGTCATCTACCTGTTCATCATCTGGAATGCCGCGGCGGTATCGTTGTGGCACTGGCTGATCTTTGGGCTCGCGCTGGGAGCGTTGACGCTCGTACGCGGCGTCACCCTGTTGTATCCTGCCGTGCCGCTGGCCGTGTGGGGCGCAAGCGTCGGATGCACCACGAGCACCATCAAGAAGAGCGCTGTGATCGCCCTTGGGCTCGCGATCGTGGTCGCGCCGTGGACAGTGCGGAATTACGTGTCCATGGGGTATCCGATCCTGCTCGCCATCGATGGTCCGTCAGCCTTCTTCAATGCCCACAACCCGCTCGCTTTTGGCGGTCAAACGCCCGCGATGCATGATCTTCGGCACCAATTGTGGCCCGACTTGGTTGGCAAGCCCTACTCGAGCGTCGAGGTGGAGCAGGCACGGCGCGAAATGCGGTATGGGTTGGACTATATGCTGGCGCACCCCGTCCGGGAGATCAGCCAGGTCCCCAAGCGCCTCCAGCATCTCTTCGAGGATGACCATTGGGCGTTGAATCCGCTACTCAACGTGCTGACGCCGGCTTGGAATCGGCGCTGCGGGCTCGCGGCGGACGGTTACTTCTATGCCGTGCTCCTACTGGCACTGGCCGGTGTGCGCCGGGCCTGGAACACCCCGCCCGCAGCTATACTGTTTTTCACGCTCGGCTACTTCCTGGTGCTGCACGGGGTCCTGTTCTTCGGCGAGAGTCGCTACCACGCACCGCTCATCCCAATTCTCTGCCTGTTTGCGGCGCTCGGCGCCCGCAGCCTCTGGTCACGAGGCAAGCAGCGCTTCGCCGAGCCGCTCACCCGGGCGGCCGGCGCGGCACCGATGTAGCCCTAACCACCCTATCCGTTCAGTAATGATATCGAGCCTTGAGAAAGTGAATGGCGCTCTGTTGGACGAGATAAATCACCCGGTGTTCCTGGGTAAGCCTACGTGACCAAATACCAGAGCCCAGATGCTTCAGCGGTTCCGGCTTGCCGATTCCCTGGAAGGGATCGCGCATCACCGATTCCACGATATCCATCAGGCGCAGGGCGACACGTCTTTCCGTATCGATCCAGTGACGCAGGTCTTCACGAAACTCGTCCTCAAAGACCGACGCTCGCGAGTTGGCCACCGGTCACTTCGTTTTTTCGAGACCGAGCTCCTTCCGCAGGTCGGCGGGCGACTGAGGCTTGGTTTTCCGCGAGCGAGCACGTGTCAGCGCAGCCAGGAGGCGCGCGGCATTCCGGGGGGATCGAAGTTCGTGCAGTGTCTCTTGAAGACTTCGAAGCTCCGCTGCGGAGACGAGAGCGACGTCCTCGGCGCCACGACGATGAATCAGCACCGGGTCAAGCGTAGATGCCGCATGATCGCAGAGAGCGGCAAGCTTGGCGCGGGCTTGCGTGTATGTCGTTTCCATATTGCTCCTCTGTACAGGAAGGCCGTACCGGCTCTCGGCTGTTGCGTCAAGCGGACTTATGTTGTGCTGCTGAGCTGCGCATGTGTCCCCCGCCACCTTGCGGCACCGGCCTGGGCTCACCCGCGTGCACAGCTCGCGGCGAGGCTCGAAATCGCCGTGATGCGGCGGGCGGACGTCATCCAGTCCACGAATCCGTTGGTGCAATACCCGACCGAGATGCCGGTTGCCGGGTCTCCCCACGCAATTTGTCCCCCGGCTCCGCCGTGGCCGAAGGCGCGCGGCGACGTGGTGCGGCCGAAACCACGGAGGTGCGAATGTCCATCCGCGCCGGCCACGATGATGCTCAGGCCGCGATTGGCGGGGATCTTGAGCACGGGATCACGATGATCATCGCGCGTCCGCACCGTGATGGCGTAGTCGATGCTCTCCGCTTTCAAGATACGCGTGCCGTCGGCCGTGACACCCCGGTTCACCAGCGCTTGGTAGAACATTGCCAGCTCGGCTGCGCTCGCGATGCCACCACCGCCCGGGAGGCCGACACGCCGTCGCTCCGGTCGATTGAGCTCGAGGAGGGCTCGCGGGGTGACCTCGCCCCAACCACCGGGTGGCTCGACGGGTTCGCCGACGTAACAGATATCCGCCACCCGCCCGTCGTGGGTGTCCGGCAGGCCCACGAAAAGGTCATCGAGGCCCAGAGGCGCGGTGACCTGGCGCCGAATGAACGTGCGGTAGTCCATGCCGGCGCGGCGGTCAATGATCTCGGCCAGGACCCAGTGCCCCGACGTGGGGTGATACTCGTAGCGGCTGTCAGGTTCCCAGGTAAGACGCCAACTCGCGAATGCCTCGAGTCGCTTCACCCGATCGCTCCAATGTTCCGGGTGAAACGGCGCGGAGGGGAAGCCGCCGACGTGGAGCAGGATCTGCTCGACGGTGATCCGCTCCTTTCCGTTGGTGCCGAACTCCGGGATGATGTCGGCGACGCGTTCGTCGATGCGCAAATCACCGGTCTCGATGAGCTTCCATAGCGCAACCGCGACGACGCCTTTGGTCGCCGAGAAAATGCAGTAGAGCGTCTCGTCGGTCGCCGGGCGCTCCAGCGCGCCTTGCACCGCGGTACCGAACGTGCGAATGCCGGCGAGCTTGCCCTGCCGAGCGATCGCTACCTGCGCGCTCGGCAGCACGCCCTGTTCAACGTCACGCCGCGCCCGCGCAAACACGGCTTCCAGACGTTCGCTGTCGATGCCGATGTCTTCGGGTGTATCGGCGATGTCCTGTGGGCGGATCATACAGTCGGTCCCTTCCGGTCGCTTGGCTCAAAAAACGTCTTCTTCGCCGCCATCCACATCACTGCGCCGGCAACCGCATAAGCGATTACTCCTTCGACGATCGTGCAGCCGCCGGCGAAAAGGGAGACGCCGAGCACCAAGATCGTACTGATCACGGCGACGACCTGCTCGATCCGCCTCTCGCGCTCGCGCGCCTGTACGACGTGCTCGCGGACGTCGGCGCCGCAGGCGGGACAGCGCCCTCCGGGCTTGCGGATGAGCGGCGCATCGCATTCAGGGCACAGGATGGTTGAGCTGACCGGCATGACGTCGGCAATCAGAAGAACCGCATACGAAACGGCAACACCGCCCAAACTCGTTCGCTATTGAGGAATGCGAGCCATGGGAACAGGCGGGCCAGTGTCGCCTGGGGCGTCTGGGCACGCGGTGGGCGCAGGTTGACCGGTAGCCGCCACAGCCGCCGGGGTCGTGGGTAGCGCTCCACCGCGACCAAGTCGTCCGCGGCAAAGCCAGCCAGTACCTTGGCCTCGTCGAGGGCACGCTCCAGACCGCCGAGCTGGTCGACCAGGCCCAGGGCTTGCGCTTGCCGGCCGGTCCATACGCGTCCCTGCGCGGCGGCCGCGACGGCCGGCTCGCTCATGTGTCGTCCGCTCGCTACCTTGCTGATGAAGTCGCTGTAAAAGAATTCCGCTTCGGTTTGCAAACGTTGTCGCTCTTCGTCACCGAGCGGCAAATAGTCGGAATACAACCCCGCGTGCCGGCCGCGCGAGACAATCTCCTTGGTGATGCCCAGGTGATCGTAGAGTCCGCGCAGCAGCGCCTTACCGGCCAGCACGCCGATCGAGCCGGTGATGGTGCCCGCTTCGGCGATGACCGGGCTGCCGGCCACGCCGATATAGTATCCGCCGGAGGCGGCGACGTCCCCGAAAGAGACCACGACGGGCTTGCGCTGCCGCGTGCGTATTACCTCATGCCAGATCAGGTCGGACGCGAGCCCCGAGCCTCCGGGACTTGCGATGCGTAGAACGATTGCGGACACGTCGTCACGCTCGCGAAGCTCCTTGAGATCGCGCGCGACGGACTCGGCCCCGCACGCGCTGGCCAGCTCCAGGCCCGACATGCTCTCGCCCATCTTCACGGTACCGCTGAGGTGCAAGAGGCCGATGGCGCGACGTTTGTGCCGTAGGATCGTCCGCCGAAGGGCACGCCGGCGTCGCGCGAAGTACTCTTTGGATTCGATGGTTGCCGCGTTCCCGCACTGGGCGCGCAGGCGCTCTTCCGCTTCGTCCTCGTAGAGCAGTGCATCGATCAACTGCTCCTGCTGTGCCTCGCGGCCGACGAACGGTCCGCGATCGATCAGTAGG
>CAZTDK010000310.1:0-7415 GCA_964611965.1 uncultured Binatia bacterium (SeqCode)
AACTCGGGCCGTTCTACGTGCCGTTTATCGTAAGTGATTCCGGGCTGCCCACGCAATCCGTGTCCGGGCAGTTGGTGTTCGCGGTTGCCCCGCCGGACGCGTGCCGGACGATCTCCTGCGATCCGGCCAGCGGTTGTACGAGCACGCTGCCGCTCCCGGCGCTGAGCTGCTGCAATGGCGTGGCGCTGACCCGGGTTGCGGAGCCGGTGAGCGACTGTCCCGGCGCGCGCGTCGTGTTCGCCGGGCGCAACAGCTCCGGATTTGGCAAGCTGCAGGATTGCGATCAGCTGCCATTGGTGAACTTCGCCCAGATGGGCGCCAACCTGCGAATCAACGTCGAGACGCGTTGCCTGCGCACCGACGATGCGCCCGTGACCGTGCACGCGCGTCTGGAAAGCGCATCGCTGCTGCACAGCCTGGTGACCGACGACGATGCGACCGTGAACATGGTGCCCGGCCCGGCTGGCTACGCGCAGCGCCTGCAACAAGGCGTGCAGGTGAAGGTCCGTGGGGGCGGTCCGTATTTCGACCTCGAGGGCGTGGAAGCCAACCTCACCGTCACGGTTACAGACTTCGATGGCGTGTCGGCGACGCAGTCCGTGCGCGTGCTGTTGACGTTCGTGCCGCAGGCTGACTTGCCGGAAACGCCATGAGCGCCAACGGCCGCAGTGCAAATCTCAACATTGCAAAACCCCGGGTGGCGTGTCATAAGGGCGCCTCGCTGAATCGCCGCTGGAGTACGTAGACGCGTCGCGCGTTTCAAGGTTCGCAAGCGCCAACTCGTTGGAAAAGGACCCTTACCTATGAGTCGAGTGGTACCCTTTGGTCGTCACACCATTGCCCTGCCATTGCTTGCAGCGTTGCTCATCCTGCGTGGGCCTGCAGGCGCGACCTGTGTCGGTGACTGCAACAACGATGGTGAGGTGACCGTCGATGAGCTGATCACCGGCGTCAATATCGCGCTTGGCACCATGCCGTTGAGCGTGTGTCCCAGCTTCGATTCCAGTGCTGATGGGCAAGTGACCGTCGACGAGTTGGTCTTCTGTGTGCAC
Source organism: uncultured Binatia bacterium (SeqCode) (assembly GCA_964611965.1). Classification (GTDB taxonomy): domain Bacteria; phylum Desulfobacterota; class Binatia; order HRBIN30; family HRBIN30; genus CAZTDK01. Next base: position 1,053 of record CAZTDK010000310.1, read on the forward strand.
GAGGCGGTCACGGGTTGCGAGGCGCCGTCACCAACACCGACGTTGGCAGACACGGCGACCCCCACCATCACGGTGACGGCGACTGATACCCCAACGCCCGCTCCGACCGCGACGCCGACGGTCACCGCAACAGAGACTGCCACCAGTCCACCGGTTGCCGTCATTCAGTCGATCGCAGGCTCCGGCCTCGCCGGTTTTACCGGTGACGGGAACGGTCCGATCGATACGCCGCTGTATTTGCCGCAGGACGTGACGATCGGTCCCGACGGCTTGGTCTACATCGTCGATTGGAACAATCATCGGGTTCGCCGCATTCGCGACGGGATGGTCGAGACGGTAGCCGGCACCGGCGACCTCGGCTCCGCGCAGGATGGCTACGCGCTCAAGACCGATTTCAATCATCCGACCAACGTCTTCTTCGACCCGCGCGCCGGGCTGGCCGGAATGCTGGTATCCGCCTGGCACAACAGCCAGGTGAAACGCGTGGATCTCACCACCGGGCTGGCGGACGCGACGATGGTGACCGCGGCCGGCACGGGCGCGCGGGCGTACGGTCCCGAGGGTGTGCTGGCGCCGAATACAGCGCTCAACTTGCCTAGCTCGACGGTCGTCGATAGCCACGGCAACCTCATCATTTCCGATCAAGCCAACTTCTGCCTGCGCAGTGTCGATCCGAATACCAACATCGTCAGTAGCTTCTGTGGTCAATGCACGAAGCCGGGGTATCTGGGCGATGGCGTCCCGTGCTCCGAAGCCAAGCTGCAATCGTCGCAAGGACAGGCGGCCGCGCCGGGGGGCCGCATCGCCATCGATGCCAACGACAACATCTATATTGCCGACAGCAGCAACCACGTGGTGCGCCGGGTCGACGGCGCGACACACATCATCACGACGATCGCCGGTGTTCCCGGACAGCCCGGTTACACGGGGGACAACTTCTCCGCCATCAACGCGAAGCTCAACACGCCCAGCGACGTCGCCGTCGGTCCGGATGGTTCGGTCTATATTGCCGACACCCTGAACCACGCCGTCCGCAAGGTCACTCCGGACGGCAACATCTACACCGTCGCGGGGACAGGCCAGGCGGGCTTTTCCGGTGATGGCGGGCCAGCCGCGCAGGCACAGCTCGACGAGCCGTACGGCCTGACGGTGACGGCCAGCGGCGATCTGTACATCGCCGACACCCAGAACCAGCGCATCCGCGAAGTCTCGACGCACTTCACCGGCACCTTCCCGACGCCCAAGCCGCTGCCGACACCGGAGATCATTCCGTGCTCCAACGACCTCGGGAGCATCTGCACCTATGCGGGAACCGGGGTCACCGGCTTCAACGGCGACGGGTTGGATCGCTTGCAAACCGATCTCTATTGGCCCTTTGACATCGAGTTTACACCCAGCGGCCGCCGCATCGTGCTCGACTGGAACAACCACAAGGTGCGCGAGCTCGTGGCTGACGACACCATGAAGACGATCATGGGTACGAACTTCGTTGGCGACGGGCCGCCGGACCTCAGCGATTTCACCCTGGTTGGCGCCGACCCGCTGGAGGTCAACCTGAACCATCCGACCGACGTACAGGAGTTGCCGAACGGCGAGCTGGTGGTGATGTGCTGGCACAACCACAAGATCCGTATCCTCGACACCGCGAACCCGGTGCGCGCGCATGTGGTGGCGGGCAACCCGCCGGGTTTCGCCGGCGACGGCGGTGTGGTTACCACGAACGATGGGACGACGGTCACTCCGGTGGCGCTGCTCAACCAGCCGCCGCACGGCGCGCTCGACCAGAACGGCAACTTCTTCTTCATCGATCAACGCAACCAGCGCATCCGTGTGCTCTACAACTTCGCGCAGGATCGCGAGAACGCCAAGATCGATACGATCGTCGGTCGCGGCACGGTCAGCGGCGCGCCCAACAGCCCGGGTGGATACAACGGTGAGGGGCTGCTGCCGCTGCAGACACAGCTCAATTTCCCCACCGGGCCGAACCCCGAGCCGTCGGGCGGCCTGGCGCTGGACACGTCGGTGTCGCCGCCAATTCTCTATTTCTCGGATACGTTGAACAACCGCATCCGCAAGGTCACGTTTACGAGCCCGGATTTCAAGACCGGTGCGGTGCAAACGATCGCCGGCACCGGCGATGCCGCGTTCGGCGGCGACGGTGATATCGCCACTAACGCGCAGATCAATTATCCGGAGGACATGGAGCTTGGTCCGGACGGCAACTTGTATTTCGCGGATACCAACAACAACCGCGTGCGCATGATCGACCTCCACACCGGGAACATCAGCACCATCGCGGGAACCGGCGATCAGGGCTATGCCGGCGACGGCGGCCCGGCCGTCGGTGCGCAGTTGAACCGCCCGTTCGGCATTGCCTTCGACCCGACCGGCGATCTCTACATCTCCGACACCTTCAATGCCCGGATCCGCAAGGTGAAGCTGAAGCCGTGAGCGCGGTCGTTTCATAAGCACGATGTGGTTTCAGGCGATCCAATCCGCTGACCCCCTGCTTGGGAAGGCGAGGGTCTGCGAGCAAGTCTCCTCTCCTTTCCAGGGACTGTCGATTCTCTGGAATGTAGGGGCGATTCGGGAATCGCCCCGCGCGGCGCTGCCGATTCGACGCGCACCCTTCGGGCAGTTCCCGAACTGCCCCTACACGCGAGAGGTCCGAATCCGAGAAAATCCACAGTCCCTCGAAGAAGGGGCTGGGGGAGGTCACGCGAGGCGGACCGTGCTTGTACCTAAGCCGGCGAGGAGCAATGCGGGGGTGAAGGAACAGGAGTGGAATGCCTTGGCCTCATGGTGAGCGATGCGATGCGCGGGCGCGGTGCGGACTGAGTTGGCGAATTGGATTGATTGCGGTGGCGGTGCTGAGTGCCGTAGTTGCCCGGGGCTCTGCCGCCGCTGCCTGTACGGGTGATTGCGACAACAGCGGCGCGGTGACTGTCGATGAGATTCTCATCGGTGTGAACATTGCGCTCGGCGCAGCGCCGGCAAGTTCCTGTCCGAGCTTCGACAGCAACGGTGACGGCGACGTCACCATCGATGAGCTTCTTGCCGCGGTAAACAATGCGCTCGGCAGCTGTCCGCCGGTGCCGACGGTCACGGTGACGCCGACGCTGCCGCCCAGCCCGACGCCTGCCTCGACGGCGACGATCACGGCAACGCCGACGATCACTGCCACGCCGACGGCGACCGTCGTGGTGACGCCGATTTTTCCGGCCAACTACCGGGCGACGTACACCGTCGTGCGCGATTGCCGCTTCAGCACTGAGCACGGCCTCGTCTACATTCGCGTGCTCGCCAACTCGATCGGGGCACAGCCGTACCTCAACAACGCCGATCCGCTGCCCGTCGGCAGTACCGTCGTCAAGGAGGAGTTCAGCAGCGCGGATTGCAGCCAAAACTCGCTGCTGCGCTGGCGTGCCATGCGCAAGGAATCGCCGGGGTTCGATCCCGTCGACGGCGATTGGCATTGGCAATGGGTGAATGCTGATCGCAGCGTGCTGTTGAACGACAAGAGCACCTGCATCAGCTGCCACGTGGTACCGGCGTGCCTGGCGCGTGATCACATGTGTACCGTTGGCGCGGCGCCACGCGGCACGCTGCAGTTGATTCTCAGCCGTCAGCCCGCCGCCCTGCTGTCGATCAGCGGGACCTCCGCCGCGGATGTCTACGCGGTGGGTGCCGATCCGGGTGACGGCTTCGGGCCATATGTGCTGCACTACAACGGGACGTTCTGGCAGCGGCTCACCACCGGCAGGAGCGGTGATCTGTGGTGGATCAGCGTGACGCCCATCGATGGCGACTTTTACATGGCGGGAGTCGGCGGATTGGTCCTGCGTTTCGACCCGGCCACGAGCACGTTCTCGCAACTGAGCGTGCCGAGCACCACCGAGACGCTCTTCGGCGTCTGGGGAACGTCGGCGAGCGACCTCTGGGCGGTCGGCGGCAACCCGACCGACGAATCGGGTGGCGGCGTGCTCTGGCACTTCGATGGAATTACCTGGTCCGCCGTGGACCTCACGGGAGTATTTCCCAGCGGCACGCCCACGCTGTACAAAATATGGGGACGCGCCGCATCTGACGTGTACGCGGTTGGCCGTAGCGGCACCATCCTGCACTACGACGGCGGCAGCTGGACGCAGATCCCGAGCAATACCACAGAGACGCTGTTTACCGTGCACGGCAACGACACGCTCGTCGCCACCACCGGCGGTCTGTCGAACGGGGTCATCCTCGAGCAGCAGGGCAACCAGTTTACTGACCTGGCGCAAGCAGGGACCCCGGAGATGAATGGAGTGTTCGTGCCGCCCGATGGTCAGGGGGTCGCCGTCGGCGTCGCCGGTTCGCTGGCGTTACGCGGTGACGCCGGCTGGAGCTTGGCGGACACGGGGTTGACGACGGCGCTCGATTTCCACGCCACGTGGGTCGAGCCCGATGGCGGCATCTGGGCCGTCGGCGGCGATTTGAGCTCTCTCAACAACGGTATGCTGGCGTACGGCGGCACGCAGAGCATCAGCTCGCAGGTCAAGGCGGTGGTCCTCTGTCCGCCGCCGACGCCCAACCCGAATGCGGTGACGACGGTGAGCTATGTGAACGACATCGTCCCCTTGTTCACCGCGGCAACGTGTACGTCGTTGAGCTGTCATGCCGGGCCGTTTCCGTCGAACAACTACGACCTCCGATCATACGAAACGACCTTTGGGCCCGGGCTCTATGCCAAGAACTTGAAGTTGTGTGAAGTCGTCCCGGGCAATCCGGACGCCAGCTTCCTCCTGGAGAAACTCGGCGCGTCACCACGCATCGGCGTGCAAATGCCGGACAACCGCACGCCGCTCACTGACGATCAGATCAATCTGGTGCGCACCTGGATCCTTGAAGGTGCCTACGACGACTCACCGCCGACACCGACGGCGACGCCCACACCATCGGGGCAGAGCGCGGGAACTGCGACGCGCACGGCGACGTCCCGACCGACGGCCACGGCATTTACCGCGGGGCCGACATTCACTCCGAACCCGGTCTGCGCGCAGCCGGGGACGATCTGCACGGTCGCCGGTACGGGCTTGCAGGTCTTCGATGGCGACGGCAAGCCGGCGCTGCAGACTTCGCTTTACTTTCCGCTCGGCGTGGGCTTCGACGGCCAGGGGCGGCCCCTCATTATCGACTGGAACAACCTGCGCATTCGGCGCATCGACGGCGACGGCACCGTCGAGACCATCATGGGTCAGAGTTACGAAGGCACGCCGGTCGACGGGGCACTCGCGGTCGACACGCCGCTGCACCACGCCAGCGACATCGCCTTCGATCAGGAAGGCAATCTCTACGTTGCCGGCGATCACGTGCCGTATGTGATTCGCGTCGGCCTCGATCAACGCGTCTCCATCGTTGCCGGCACGATGAATATTGGCGATGACGGTGACGAAGGTCCGGCGCTCCAGGCCACGCTCAACACGCCGTTCGGTGTGCTCCCAGACGCGACGGGCGGGTTCTACGTCGCGGACGTCGGTGCGAATGTGATCCGCTACGTCGATGGCTTCGGTGTGATTCACCGGTTCGCCGGCACTGCCACGCGCGGCTACAGCGGCGACGGCGCCAGCGCATTGCAGGCGCAAGTCAACGGCCCGACGCGCTTGCGCCTCGACCCCAGCGGTCGCGTCTGCTTCTGTGACACCAACAACCACGCGATACGTTGCGTCGACGCGAGCGGGGCGATCGCAACGATCGCCGGTGTGGGCACGCCCGGTTATACCGGCGACCGCGGCGCCGCCACGCACGCGCAGCTCTCCACGCCGTACGATCTCCGCTTCGCGCCCAACGGCGATCTGTACATTGCCGATACCGGCAACAACGTGATTCGCCGCGTCGATCACGACGGCACCATTACCACCGTGGTGGGCACCGGAGCGGCGGGCTTTGCCGGCGATTTCAGTGCTGCGCCCGGCTGTCAGTTGAACCGTCCATCGGGGGTGAGCTTCGCTGCCGACGGAGCGATGTGGATTTCCGACACGTTCAACGATCGCATCCGCCGCGTCGCGCAGTTTCTGGGGGGTGTGGATTAGCCGCAAGGCCAGTGAGTTAAGGCCCAACCCCGCCCGGTGAATGAATTCGCGGCGACGAAGGGCCCTCAGTCGCCCTACGGCGACTGTCGTCCACTGGGCAAAACAGCCGGAAAAATCGGCCAGTCCGCGCAGGCGGACTTTGTGTGTCTCGTAGGCGCGGTTTCAACCGCTGGCCGGCTGTGTATCTTCCCAACCTTCACTCACTGGCATTGGGGCGTTGACTTGCGCGGAGAGGTTGTCTTCTAAGCCCGAAAACCTCAATTGAAGGTCAACCGGCGATCAAGGCGGCGATCGCCGG
>CAZTDK010000311.1:0-7399 GCA_964611965.1 uncultured Binatia bacterium (SeqCode)
GCGATCAGCCGGGCCCCGACTTCACCGTCTTCGAAAACGCCTTCCACGCCGGCGCCCTGGTGGGGCCGCTGTTCATCGAAGTCGGCATCGTCGCCGTCAGTCAGGACGGCGAGCATTTCGTCACTTTCCCGTACGATCCACACACATTTGCTGGCCTTGCCGGTCAGACACCGGTGTACAGCAACCCGGACAACGGCATCGATCCGACCGATCCCGCCGTGTCGGGTGGCGACCACTTCGATCTCGCGGACGTCGGCCTGCCCTGGGCGGCCTACGTCCGCATCACCGATCCGGGCGATGCGATCCCGGACTCCGGGAGTCGTATCCCAGCCGGCATCTCCGGCGGTTTCGATCTCGACGCGATGGCGGCCATTCACTCGTGCGCGCCGAACAGCACCCCATCGCCAACACCAACGCCCACACCGGATCTGTTGACCGGGGACCTCAACAACGACGGAATCGTGGACGAATCCGACCTCACCCGCTTGATCGACGCGCTGTTTGGCGACGATGAAGTCGGCGGCGCCGACGTGAACGCGGACACGAGCAGCACCGCTGCCGACTGTCCAGCGCTCATCGCCCATCTCGGAGAGAGGCTGCCGTGAGCCTGGACATCGCCGCGGGACTGCTGGCCTGGTGCATCCTCATGACCATGTGCATGGTCGCCAACGCCGAAGATGTGGAGGTCGCACCAGTCGTAGTCACCGCGCCGCGCGTCACCGAGAACGAAGCATTGGCGCCCACGAGCTTCGCCACGGTGATCGACGCCGCGCCGCACGCGGAGCAGGTTGAGACGGTCGCCGATGCCCTGGCGGACAGCGTCGGCGTTACCGTCCGCCGTTTCGGCGGCCTCGGCGCGTTCAGCACCGTCTCCATCCGTGGCTCCTCGGCGAATCAGGTGCAGGTCTATCTCGACGGCATTCCCCTCTCCCGCGCGCGCAATGAGACGGTGAACCTCGGCGATCTGCCGCTCGACAGCCTGCAGCGCATCGAGGTGTACCGCGGCACCATCCCGGTCGAGTTCGGCACCGGGGCGATTGGCGGGGTCGTGAATCTGGTCACCAAGCCGCCGACAGTGACGCCAACGACAGAGGCCTCAGCATCATACGGCTCGTTTGAGACACGCAAGGCCGTCGTGGCGCACTCGGAGCAAGTGCATGGTGTCGACCTGCAGGGTTATGTCACCTATCTCGGCAGCGACGGCGACTTCTCCTTTGTCCAGCCCAATAACAAATTGGGCGGAATGGTCGGCGAATTGATCACCTCCACCCGCCAGAACAATTCCTTCAACTCGGTCGACGCCGTGCTGAAAGCAGGCTACGCGATACTTCCGGAGCTCCGCGCCGACCTGACCAGCGAAACCTTCTATAAGGATCAAGGCGTGCCCGGGATCGGCCACTTCCAGTCGAAGGACGCGTCTCTCGCTGACTTGCGCAGCGTGAACTACCTGCGGCTGCATTCGACGCAGTGGCTCGACGAGGGACTCGACCTGACGGGGACCCTCTTCGGCCAGTACGAGCAAGTCGATTTCCGCGATCCACACGGACAATTGGGCACCGGAAATCAGGATCGCAACGATCAGACGACCGAGGCCGGCGGCAACATCCTGGGAACGTACTACGTCACCCCACATCACGCCCTCAGTTGGTTCACCGAGCTGACCGACGAGCGCTTCTCACCATACAACGCGCTGGCGACGCCCTCCGCGCAGCCCGATCAGACACGATTGCAGAGCTCGATGTCGCTGCAGGATGTGGCCGGGTTCCTCAACGACCAATTGCAGCTCGTCCCGACGGTTCGTTACCAGCATCTCGACGATACGACGAGCGCCACCTTCAACCTGGGCAACGAGCCGACTGGTCCCAGCGAAACCCACCACCGCAACTTGTGGAGCCCATCCATCGGGACGCAGCTGCTGCCGTGGCCGTGGCTCACGCTGCGCGGCAACATCGGCTACTTCGAGCGCGCGCCGAATTTCTCCGAGCTGTTCGGCAACGGCGGCAGTGTCATCGGCAACGGCAAGCTGAACCCGGAGTTCGGCATGAATCGCGACGTCGGCTTCATCTTCACGTGGGCGGTGCCGCCGCTCGATGCGCTGCGCATCGAATACGCATACTTCAACAACGACATCAACGACATCATCGTGTTCCACGATCAGGGCACGGGCGCCACCAAGGCGTTCAACACCGGCGCGGCGCGCATCCGCGGCGACGAGGTGGCGGTGAATGCCACCGCGCTCAGTCATGTGCGCCTCGATCTGAACTACACTTACCAGGACGCCCAGAACCGCAGCACGGCGAACAACGGCAAATACGTCGGCAACCAGCTGCCCGGCCGGCCCGCCAACGAGCTGTACACGCGGCTCGAGCTATTCAATGACCGCGGCAAGCTGTTCTACGAATTCAACTACGTCGGCGACAACACCCTCACGGAGTCAAACTTCGAATCAGTGCCAAGTCGCAACGTGCACTCGCTCGGGTGCTCGTGGCAGGTGTTGCCGGCGCTGACCCTGAGTTTCGAAGCCCGCAATATCACCGACAATCAGGTCAGCGACGTCGCCGGCTTCCCGCTGCCGGGACGCTCGTATTTTGGAACGGTGAGGATGAACTATTGATGCCGGGCCGCAATGAAATCTCACGCAAAGCCGCAAAGGCGCCAAGCACAAGCCGCGAGGAGAGCCATCCTGCGCGATGAAAGGGAGGATTTAGCAATGGGGTATCGAATGCACAGGGGACCATGGGCAAAGGGCGGGATGATGTTGGCCGCGGTCATCGGTCTTGCTGCCGGCGCAGCTGCCGTATGGGCGCAGGGAATCCCCGGCGACTGCAGCGGCGATGGCACCGTGACCGTCGACGAGCTGATCATTGGCGTCAACATCGCGCTCGGCAGCGCGCCACTGTCGAGCTGCCCATCGTTCGATATCGACGGCGATGGCCAGGTGACGGTCGACGAACTGATCGTGGCCGTGAACGTAGCGCTCGTCGGCGTCACGCCGACGCCAACCCCGACGGGGACCCCGGCACCGGAACAGTTCGCCTTCGTGATCGCGACGGACTTTCAGACCGGCTCCTTCGGTACCGTCACGCTCGACGAGCCACGCATGGTGACGCAGGCAAGTCCGTCACGCCTGCTGAACAACGACGCGGTCGCGCGCACCTATGATGGATTGGTGTACGTCATCAATCGTTTTGGTGCAGACAATATCCAGGTACTCGATCCGGCGAATAACTTTGCGACGAAGCTGCAGTGCTCCACCGGGGCCGGGTCCAACCCGAACGACATCGCCTTCGTCAACAGCACCAAGGCGTACGTCACGCTCTACGCCGGAGCCAGCCTGCTGATCGTGAATCCATCGGCGCATGCCGACTGCTCCGACTTCGTCGTCGGGCTCGTCGATTTGTCAGCCTACGCGGATTCGGATGGAATTCCCGACATGAACCAGCTCGTCGTCCTCGGCGATCGCGTATACGTGTCGCTGCAACGGCTCACGAACTTCATGCCCAGCGAGCCGGGGGCCATCGCGGTCATCGACACCACCACAGACACGGCCATCAATGTGATCACCTTGACCGGCGAGAACCCGTTCGGCCAAACCAAGGGGCTGCCGGTCTACAATGGAGCGATCGTCGTGGCGGAAGTTGGCAAGTTTGGTATGAACGACGGCGGCCTCGAACGCGTCGACCTGTCATCGCAAACGGCACAGGGCTTCTTCGTCACCGAGGCGGATCTCGGCGGCGACATCACCGATTTTGTTCTGGTGTCCGATCATCTGGGCTATGCACTGGTGGAGAAGCCAGACTCGACCATTTCACTGGTAGCGTTCGATCCGGTGACCGCCACGGTGACGCAAACCCTCATCAGCGGTGGTAACCTCTCCGACATCGAGCTCGACGATCGCAATGAGCTTTTCGTGGCGGATCGAGACATCTCGAAGCCGGGCATCCGCATCTTCCGCGCCAGCGACGGCACGGAGCTGACATCCGGAACGCTCGATCTCGGTTTGCCGCCGTTCGATATCGTGTTTGTGCGGTGATCGGAACACGTGAAACGTGACGCGTGAAACGTGAAGTATAGAGCCGATACACGTAGGGTGGGCATGGCCCACCGTCCGATGCCATCACACGCACGACGATGGTGGGCAATGCCCACCCTGCTGCTGGTCACGCTTCATGTTTTTCCTTTGCCATGCGTTGCCGCGGAGGTGCAGCGTATCGTGTCGCTGGCACCGTCGGCGACGGAAACCGTCTTCGCGCTTGGCATGGGCGACAAGCTGGTGGGGGTGTCCGTCTATTGCGATTATCCACCGGAGGCCCAACGCATCGACCGCGTCGGCAACTTCCTCACGCCGAATATCGAAGCCATCGTCGCCAAGCGTCCGGACGTGGTCATCGCGGTGCCGAGCCCGGGCAATCAAAATCCGGTGGAAGCCTTGCAACGCTTGGGGCTGAAGGTGGTCGTGGTGGAACCGAACACGATCGCCGAAATCGAAGACTCATTGGTGACCATCGGCCGCGCCATCGGCCGCGAAGCGCAGGCGCACGCGCTGGTGGCGAGCATCGAAACACGCCTGGCCGCGATCCGGGCGCGCGTCGCCGCCGCGCCGCCACGCAAAGTGCTGATGGTCGTCGGGCAGACGCCGTTGATCGCCGTCGGCAGCGGCTCGTTTCAGGACGAGCTCATCGGCATGGCGCGCGGCATCAATCTGGGCGCGCAAGCCGGCGGCCTGTGGCCGCATCTGAGCCTGGAGTTCGTGATCGCCGCAGCGCCCGAGGTGATCATCGACACGACCATGGGCAACGAGGAGCGCACCGGTGCCGCCGCGGCACTGCAATTCTGGGCGACGTTTCCGACGTTGCCGGCAGTGCAGCAGCATCGCGTCTACGGATATAAGGAGTACCAACTCCTGCGCCCGGGCCCGCGCCTGCCGGAGGCGTTGGAGTCGATTGCACATTTCATTCAGCCAGAGAGATTTGAGAATTGGAGAATCGGAGGATTTGAGAATCCGGATCGGGGGGCACGACATTGAAATTATCGGCTCCCCAATCCTCCAATTCTCCAATCCTCCAATCCTCCAATTCCCCAACCTCCTATCTGACTTGGCGCCGCTTCGTTGCGGTCAATCTCCTGCTTGCCACCGTGTTGCTGGTGACCATCATACTGGCGTCGATGATCGGCAGCGTCCACGTCGACGTGTGGCGCGCGTTACAGGCGGGGATACCGAACAACACCGACCGGGTCATCTTGTTCGAGACGCGGCTGCCGCGCGTCTTGTTGGCGGCGATCGTCGGCGGGGCGTTGGCTGCCGCCGGCGTGGCATTGCAAGGGCTCATGCGCAACCCGCTGGCGGAGCCGCATCTGATCGGCGTGTCCGGCGGCGCGGCATTGGGCGCCGTGATCGCCGTGATCATCGGCGGCCGCAACACCTTCACGGAAGCCTCGGTGCTGCCACTGGCGGCGGCCGCCGGAGCCTTGGTGTCGATGGCCGTGATCTATCGGCTGTCACTGGTCAACGGCCGCTTGCAGCCCTACGTGCTGCTGCTCTCAGGCGTCGTCTACAACGCCTTCGCCGGGGCGTTGATCATGTGTGTCAACGCGATCGCCGATTTCTATCAAGCGCAAGGCATCTTGTTCTGGCTGATGGGCAACCTGGCGACGCAGAGCTACCGGCTGGTGGCGACGATCGGGCTGTACACGCTGATCGGCACCGGCTGGCTGCTGCTGCAGACACGGCAGCTCAACGTGCTGAGCCTCGGCGAAGAAGGAGCCTTGCAGCTAGGCGTCGACGTCGACCGCACGCGTCGCGCGTCGTTCCTCGGAGCGTCGTTCCTGGTTGGCGCGGTGGTGTCGGTAAGCGGCATGATCGGCTTCGTCGGCCTCATCGTACCGCACGTCATGCGGCTGATTCTGGGAGCCGACCATCGCCTGCTGCTGCCGGCGTCGTTGTTGGCAGGCGCGACGTTCCTGATCTGGGCCGACACCGTGGCGCGCACCGCGCTCGGCGTCGTGGAGATTCCCGTCGGCGTGGTGACGGCGCTGTGTGGCGGGCCGTTCTTCGTGTATTTGCTGAAGCGCGAGGGGCGGAAGGTGTTTGGGTGATCGGATGGAGATGACACCCATCGAGGCCTCCGGCCTCCACTTCAGCTACGGCCGCGCCCCGGTGATCGACGACGTCTCGCTCACCCTGGCGCCGGGCGAGATGCTCGGGGTCATCGGGCCCAACGGCTCGGGGAAATCGACCCTGATGCGCCTGCTGAGCGCCGTGCTGCGGCCGAGCGGCGGCGAGATCCGGGTTCACGGACGGCCGATCACTTCCTACTCGCGGCGCGATCTGGCGCGTGCGATCGCGGTGGTGCCACAAGACACGGTGATCGAGTTTCCGTTCTCGGTAACCGAGGTCGTGCTCATGGGGCGCTCGCCGCACCTCGGCGGCTTTGCCTTCGAGGGCGATCGTGACATCGACGTCGCGCGTCGCGCCATGCAGCGCACCGGTGTCCTCGAGCTGGCGGAGCGCTCCATCCACGAGCTCAGCGGTGGCGAGCGGCAACGGGTGATTCTGGCGCGCGCGCTCGCACAGGAAGCCGACATCCTGCTGCTCGACGAGCCGGCAGCCTTCCTCGACATCCGCCATGGAGTCGAGATCTACGACCTGCTGCAAACCCTGCAGCACGAAGGCAGGAGCATCCTCACCGTCTTGCACGATCTCAACCTGGCGGCGCTGTACTGCGATCGCGTCGCATTGCTCAAAGCCGGCCGGCTGGTACGCATCGGCACCCCGTCGGAGGTCATCACCTATGCGGTGCTCACGGAAGTTTACGAGACCGAGGTCTACGTCGATATCAACGACGTGACCGGCGCGATCAATGTCCTGCCGCTGAGCCGGGTGTATCGCGAGCGCCTGCGGCGCTAGAGTTGGGGATTTCGCGAGCACCGTATCCCCCTCCCCCGCGCGTTTTTTCGCGTGGGAGAGGGATGGGGTGAGGGTAGACGGTGAACGTTGCAAGCTGTTTGCACGGGCAGCCCGCGAAGCTCGGACCCTCACCCTCCCCTCTCCCGCGCTGAGAAGATGCGTGGGAGAGGACGCCGGTGTTGTCGTTGCAGCGAAGCACCGCAAACCCACGCGGGACACGGAATTCCGCTGCGTTTCCGCCGCCGACGCTCAATTGACTCTCCGGAAGGCGTGTGTTAGCTGGCACTCGGATAGCCAAGACATCAATATGTTATTTCAATTCGCCAATGTGCTGGTGTTCTTCGTGCTCGCCGTCCTTTTCGTCGGCGGCATGTTGGCATTGGGGCGCCTGGTACGGCCGGACAATCCGGAACACGTCAAGCTCAGCACGTACGAGTGCGGCGAGCCGCCGACCGGCAATGCCTGGGTGAATTTCAACATCCGCTTCTACAT
>CAZTDK010000312.1:0-7378 GCA_964611965.1 uncultured Binatia bacterium (SeqCode)
ATCTCTGACGTACAAGAAGGCCATCCGCAAAGATCTGGATCTCTACACCAAGACCACACCGCCGCACGTCAAGGCGGCGCGCCGTCAAGGAACGGCCACCGGGCGCATCATCGCGTACGTCATGACGAGCAACGGCCCCGAACCTGTCGACGACCTGACCGCCACCCCCGATTATACGCACTACATCGAGCACCAGATCGGGCCCATCGCCGACGCCATCCTGCGTTTCCTCGGCACGGACTTCGAAACCGTGATGCAAACGCGCAAGCAACTGGCGCTCTTTTAGGCCTGCGGCCGGCGTCTTTTCTATGGCCCGCTCCCCGTTGGGTTGCTATGCGGTGCCGTCGCACGGATTCGATTCGGGTACTACCGCACGCGGCTCCGCGAGGGGCGAGATATCTTGCCGCCGGACTTGGAAGCCCTAGCCGTCTGTCGGACTTGGCAGCCTCTAGCGACCAACGGGAGCGTTCCATAGAAGGACGCTGGCCGCAGGCCCGCAGGCTTTGCTCAGATCCGGTTTGCGTGGCATGCTCCGATGCTCTTGAGGAAGGGGTGACTATGGCACTATTCGATTTTCTCGGAGGTGGCCGGCCGGCCGTCGATGTGGGGCAACCCGCGCCCGATTTCGATCTCGCCGACGCGCAGGGAAAGCGCGTTCGCCTCGGCGACTTCCGCGGCAAGCAGGCGGTGGTTCTCTACTTCTACCCAAAGGATGACACCCCGGGGTGTACCAAGGAGGCCTGCAGCTTCCGCGACAGCTACGAGGCTTTCAAGGAGGCCGGGGCGGAGGTGATCGGTGTCAGCTCCGATTCCGAGGCGTCGCATGCGAAGTTTGCGACGAAGTTCAAGCTCCCGTTTACGCTGCTCGCGGATGCCGGCGGCGCGGTGCGCCAACGCTACGGGGTGCCGGCGACGCTCGGACTCCTCCCGGGGCGGGTGACGTTCGTCATCGATCGCGACGGGATCGTGCGCCACGTGTTCAACTCGCAGCTCCAGGCGACGCGGCACGTGGAGGAGGCGTTGACGATCCTCAAGCGTCCGAGCTGAACGCGAAGTTGGCTCATCGGACTGACGCGGCAAAGATTCCGGTCAGTCGCTGGCGCGACAAGATCTGCGGACCCGCTTCATCGCCGTGCCGCGCCGGCTGCCGCCGTGGTCGCACTGCCGGTGATTCCAGCCAGTACCTGTGCCACGCGTTCGGCGGCGTGCCCGTCCCATAACGGCGGACAGCGCACGGCGGGACGATCTCCGTCAAGGACGCGCTCGATCTCGGCGAGTATCCGCGCCGGCCGGCCGCCGATGACGCGATTGGTTCCGTCACTGACGGTGGCCGGCCGCTCCGTGGATTCGCGCAGTGTCAGACATGGGACACCGAGATAGGTGGTTTCCTCCTGAACGCCGCCGGAATCGGTCAGCACTACGTGCGCGCCCGCCATCAACGCGAGCATGTCCAGATAGCCGAGTGGCGCGGTGGTGGAAACGCCGCGCAGCTGAGCGAGCGCCGTCCCGAGCCCGGACGCGTCGAGACGATCGCGCGTACGCGGGTGCACCGGAAAAACGATCGGCAGGCGGCGCGCCGCGGCGCCCACGGCGCGCACCAGCGGGCCGAGCGCCGCGGGGCGATCGACGTTGGACGGCCGATGCAGGGTGAGCACGCCATAGGGCCCGTTGATGCCGAGCGCGGCGGCTGGGTTGCGCCCGGCGGCACGTGATTGGAAGCGTACCAACGCGTCGATCATCACGTTGCCGACGTGGTGGATCGCCGTCGCCGGCCGTCCTTCGTTTGCCAGATTGGTGACCGCGCTCGCTTCCGATGCGAAGAGGTAGTCGCTCACTGCATCGACGACGATGCGGTTCAGCTCCTCCGGCATGCTGCGATCGAAGCTACGCAGACCTGCCTCGACGTGGGCGATTGGAATCCGTAGCCCGGCCGCCGCCAAGGCTCCGGCGGCGGTGGAATTGACGTCGCCAACCACGACGACGAGATCGGGCCGCAACGCGGCGAGCACGGGCTCCAGCAGGATGAGCATCCGCCCAATCTGCTCCGCTTGCCCGCCGCCGCTGTCTCCTGCCAGCGTCACGTCGGGTACCGGAAGCTCCAACTCGGTGAAGAGCTGCGCCGACATCGCGGGGTCACGATGCTGACCGGTATGGACCAGCAGTGGCGCAAACACGTCCGGATACGCCTGCTGTGCGGCAAGCACCGCGGACATCTTCACCAGGTTTGGCCGGGTGCCGACAATGTTGACGACCCGAAGCACGCCGCCGCCTGTAACAGGGTTGACTCAGGCGTGTCAACGAAATCGGCGGTCCATGAATCGGGGGCATTTTCTGCAGCTGCGGTTACCAGGGTCGCCGCAGGGCCCATGGGAAAATGCACGCCATCAGGCACCGCTGCGCCATCGGCTTTGGCAGCTGGCAGAATCCGGTGACGCACGCCTCCCTGCATGCGCGCCGGAAGTTTTTCAACGAGCTGCTATCGCTGGCAGTCCGGTGGGAAGGTCTGGTATTGTGGACGTGCTTCCAAGGAGGTGCTTCGGATGCACGACCACAGGGACGGGGAAGACGATCGCCACGGCTCACGGCACGAGCGCCGCGGAAACGACTGCTGCGGCGACCACCACGGTGAGGGACGGCGCGATCGCGCGCGTCACGCGGAGCGCTCAGCGGCGCGCGGCGACGGGCCGGATACGCGCTTCCTGCAGCTGGAAATGTCGGAGGTGCTCTATGCCGAGGCGGAGGCCGTCACCAGACCCGCATTCCGCGAACTGCTGTTCGAGGCCGCCAAGGCGCGCTTGCGTGAGCGCTTCGGCGACAAGATTACCGGCCTGGCGGAGCTGGCCGTGGACGAGCTGATGGACGACGTGCAGACCAGCCTCGACATCGAAGCGCATATCCGGCAGCGCAATCGGGAGCGCAGCCGCACCAAGGATCGGCTGCGTGATATCTTCGGTGCGCGCGACCAAAGACCCCGGGGAGATGAAGGTGAAGGCGGGGACGGCGAGGGCGGCGGCGGTCCTGACTGAAGAAGCAGAGAAAAGCGGGGAGCGCCGCTCAGCGCGGCGGCATTGCCGCGCGGCGCCACGTCGCAAGCTGTTCGCAGATGTCGTGGCCGGCAGCCGCTTGTCGAACTTGCTGCTGAACCTCTCGGCCGACGTCTTCGAGCTCGGGAAAATCCAGATCGCTGGAGTAAAATACGTGCGCCGCTCCGAGGTCGAACGGGCTACGATGCTCCGTGCGTGCGCAAGTCACCTCGAAGGCGGCGCGCCGGCCCGGTCCTCCTGAGAGCACCGCGACGAAGCCGCCGTCGCTGATACTGAATGACTCGACAGACCAGCTCTGCCCGACCGTTTGCCCGAGGGTGAACGGTCCAATCTGCCGCAGCATCGGCGTGGCAATCGGCGGCGGCTCGGGGGAGACGCTGGCCGCAGCGCTTGCCGGCTCCGGGTGCGCGAAACGCCGACTCTGATGCACGATGGCGAGCAACGCGCACGTGGCGAGCACGACGGCGGCGCCAGCAAGCCTGCGGTCGTGAGAACGGGTCGCCGTCACCGGTCGTAGCGTCTCCGGTGTGGGCGCATCCCAAGAGAGACCAAACACCACGAGGAACACCATCGACTCCCAATACAGGATGTCCGTCAGCAGATAGATATTCGCATGCATGAGCAGCAGGCCAGCGGTGACCAGCAGCCGTACGCGGCGGCCCACAAGCATCAAGGGTCCCGCCAGTTCGAACCCCACGGTCGCAAACGAGAACAGGCCGGCGGCCCACGGCGTTGCGACAACCCAGGAACGGTACAGGCTCACAATGCCGTCGCCGACCAGCCCGTCCTGCCCGAGAATGACAGCCTGAATCGGAGTGCCCGAAATCCAATCGCCCCCTCCATAGGCGAGCTTGCTAACGCCCGCATTCAGGTACGCCGCTCCGAGCAGGGCGATGCTGCCGATGCGGGCGTACGATTCATCGCGCGGCGCGCCGCCGCGGCGGCTGACGGCGAGTCCCAGGAGCCAGCCCAGCAGACACAAGCCGCTGTAAAACAGATGGCGCCACGGTGAACCGAACAAATGCGCATGCGCGGTACTGAGCAGGATCAAACCCGCCAAGGCCAGGGTGCCTTCCCAAAGACGCCCTGGCCTACGGGCGAAGGCCACGGCGCTGGCGACGCCGATCAAGATGATGCCGCCACGGACGAGCGCCCGTGAGACCAACTCGCTGAACGGATCGATCGGCAGTCCCTCTGCGAGCGCGATGGTCCGCGCATCGCCGAGAAAGAAATAGAATGAGATCAGATCGACGACGACGATGGTGGCAAGGACGGTGCGCAAGAGCGGGCGCGTCATGGCGAGACCTTGCAGTGCGCGATGACACAATCGGAGGTATGGACCGGCGCCGCGCCGGAGCGCACCTGCCACGTGCGGGTGATGAGATCGGCATTCATCTCCCCGGCGGCGCGATGACTTTCGATATAGTGGATCAAGTCGTCATAGTGATATTCGATCCCGTGCTCATCAGCACACGGCGCGCCGTTGCCGGTCACCGGTTCCGCGCAGTCGAAGGCGCGAAACGCCATGACCCGATGCACCTCCCCGGTCGCATCGCGCATCAAGAGGTGACTCATATAGGCGCCGGGAATTGGCGCATACATGGAAAAGGTGTCGAGGGGATAGAGCAGCGACGCGATCTGCTCGCCACGCCGCATATCGAAGCGCACCGCCCACGACAGCGCCACGTAGCCGAGGACGCAGAGTATGCCGAAGTGCCGTTGGCTCACGACGCTGCCGCCGTGGCGTCCTCATCCGACAGGGCGCGGAGCTCCGCCGTGCCGTACAGTTCGGCGTAGCCGCGGCGCACACCGAAGCAGCGGTGCCGGGCGGCACACTGCGCGCACGCCGCGGCTTTGACAAATTCCCCGGCGCCGGCATCGAGTGGCAGGGTAATGTTCGAAAAGGCGGCGCGTTCGCTTTCGGGGAGCAGACAGAGTGGGAGGCCGCACATCGAATCAAACCCGCTGACCCGCAGCCCCGCGGCGCGCGCCCGTGCAAGCCCCGCCAACAGCGACGGCATCACCGCCGTGAACCTCGGGATGAGTGCGGCGCTGCGCGGAACCACGTCCGTATGCGAACCCACGAACGAGAAGACGACCCCGCCGTCGGACCAACCGGCCGCCACCAGCGCCGGCCAGCGCTGCACCACAAAGTCGACGAAGTGTGGAAAGTCCTCTCGATTCGCCTGGCAAAAGACGAAGTTGAGACGGACATGCACCGCGGTCTGCAGCAGCGCGTCCAGGCCACGCACGGTGGCGGCAAAGGTGCCCGGTGCTCCCGTGATGGCGTCGGAGAGCGCGGCCGTCGAGCCATGCAGCGAAACCATCGCCCGGTCGAGGCCGGCCTCCGCCAGCGCCCGCGCCAAGCCGCGATCGGCAAGGCGGACCGCGTTGGTTTGCAACTCGACGGCGCGAGCACCGCGGAGCTTCGCCAGTCGCACATATTCGATCAGGTGGGCGTTCAATGTGGGCTCACCACCGGAGAGGATCACGACTGCGCCTGCGATTGCGGCGGTCTCGATCGCGGCACGGACCGCGGCTTCGGCGGGCGGCGGCAAGTGGGTGGAGACGAAACAGAACTCGCACGCCTGGTTGCAATGGAAGTTCACTCGCACGGTGTACTCGGTCACCGGGCCGTCCATGCCGCGCGCTTCATCCCGCGTGACGAGCTCGCGTTGCACCTGCTCTTCGACGGACGAAACCACGGTCAGACGGCGGCGCAGCCGATCATCCGCAACCGGATGGAGCGGGGGCGGCGACGCCGCTAGTAGCGCCGCCCGTGGCAGACCGGGGCAGCGATCGTTGACCAGGCATTGCGCACACGCCGCCACGCGTTCGCAGT
Source organism: uncultured Binatia bacterium (SeqCode) (assembly GCA_964611965.1). Taxonomy (GTDB): domain Bacteria; phylum Desulfobacterota; class Binatia; order HRBIN30; family HRBIN30; genus CAZTDK01. The sequence goes on from CAZTDK010000312.1 coordinate 5,887, forward strand.
CGGGTCGAAGCGCGTTGCCGCGGTTCAGAGCGAACAGATGAGCGACCCGTTCAGGCTTCTCAAAGATGCAAGGCGGCACGAACGTCGTCGGGTCGAGCCGGACGGCGAGGCCGATCCTGCGCGCCGCGTCGGCGACGGCAACAATGGTGCGTCCAGCCTCGGCCAGCGCCGCGCACTCCGATAGATCGGGTGTGGTCGTGGGGACGACCAGCACGAGCGCTGCAACCCGCAGGTTCGCCGCGTTGATCTCTCGCGGCAGTGCCTCCAAGAGATCCAGATTTCGCCGCACCACTGGAGCCGTGACTTCGACGCGCACCCCGGCGGCGGCCAGGGCGCGGATGCCGCGCAGCGCCGCCGCAAAGCTGCCGGGCTCGCGGGTGATGCCGTCGGCGTCGTCGCCCCACGCAACCAGCTGAACCCGTGCGGTATCCAATCCAGCTTCCGCCAGCCGGCGGGCGCGGGCGGCGTCAATGAGTACGCCGTTGGTTTCGAGGACGACGCGTGCCGCACCGTCGGCGGCGTCGCCAACCGCCCGGCGCACGAGATCCGCAATGTCGCTTCTCAGGGTTGGCTCGCCACCGGTCAGCACGATCTCTCGCGGCTGGCCCGCCCGCGCCGCGTCGATCCGCTGCCGCGCCGCCCGCCGATTCACGAATTCCGGACGCTCCGCCGGCCGCCGGGCGTTGCAGAACCAACAGTTCAAATTGCAGGTCTCGTTGGTTACGACCCGTTGAACGTGCATGGCCCGAACAGTGCCCTTCAGAGCTGATCGATTTCGTCGTCTGTACACACCCGGAGGACAACGTCCGTGAGGGGACGCGCCTGGCACATGAGCACGAAGCCTGCTTGCAGCTGCTCGGGTGTGAGGAAGATCTGACCACTTTGATCGACGCTGCCTTCCACCAATCGAGCGCAGCACATGCCGCACGATCCCATCCGACAGCCAAACGGGAGATCCATGCCACGCTGCAGCGCGTCGTCGAGCACGGGGGCGCTGCCATTCGATGAGAATCCGAAACGGTCGTCCGGCCACACTCTCACCTCGACCCAGTGCTGCCCGTCGATGCGGCGCTCCTCCTGGATGCGTGGCAAGCCGCGTGGTTGTGGCGCATGCCTGGCCTTCCCATAGATGTTCTTGACGCGATTCTGCTCGGTCTCGACGTGACTGCCGGAATAGAGGTGCTGACGCGAGAAACCGTAGGGCTTCAGGAGCGCTCCGAGTCCCTCGGTTCTGCGAAGCAGCTCGTTGAGATGCGGCAGAATGCCTTCCTCGGAGATTGCGAGCTTGGCTTGCAACTCCGGGGCGAGGCCGAGGGTCCGCACGGGCTGGAGGATGAAATGGCGCACGCCGCGTTCGTAGGTGGCCCGAAAGATCCGTTCCAGGCGGGTCACATTCATTCGCGAGACAACGATCTTGTGCGTGACGCTGATCCGAATCCCCAACGCCTCCGCGAGCCGATAGAGCACGGCGAGGCCCTTGAGTGCTTCGAGG
>CAZTDK010000313.1:0-7330 GCA_964611965.1 uncultured Binatia bacterium (SeqCode)
GCCGTCTGGGCTTGCTCACCGAACGCACGGAGGATCAGTACCGACGTATCGGCGTCGTCTACGGTGACAACTTCGAGCCCCAGGAGGTCCCTCTCGCCAACTGAGGCCTGCGGCCGGCATCTCTTCTATGGCCCGCTCCCGTTGGTCGCTAGGAGCTGCCAAGTTCGACACGCGGATAGCGGGCGCCGTCATCACCCCAGGTGACGATCGTTTGGCGCACCAGGCGATCGATGCTCGAGAGCGCCGCCTGTAAGCGGCCGCGACGTCATCGTCGTCGGTGGCGGTATTACCGGCCTGGCGGCGGCGTTCGTTCTCAGCCGTCGCGGCGCCCGAGTCACGCTGCTCGACGGGATGCGGAGCCGGCGGTTGGCAGCACGTCCGAAGCATTCGAATCCTGGCGACGGCTCGGGGCGTCGCAGGTTCAACACTCACAGGTGTTTCTCGGACGCTTGCGCAATCTGTTACGGGACTACTATACCGACCTCCTCGGCGCGTTGCTGGACGCCGGCGACCAGCGCTTCGCGCCGCCATCTCCACCCGATCGTGAGGCGACCATCGCAAGCTGTGAGCGCGCCGCGGCTGCCGCGTAAACGGCTGTCTCGAAACCACTGCTGCAGGCGCAGGGGCCTGCAGCCACCGAGGGACTCCTCACTGTTTCAAACAGTGGTGACGGCAGCGGGGCTTGGTGCTGGCATGGCCGGCAGCGCTGCAGTAAGACGGTAGCGCGAGGTGCATCTCCGCATGCGCGAACTGGCGATCGGCAACGCTCGAATCGAGCTGCTCCACGGCGACATCACCCATCAAGACACCCACGCCATCGTCAACGCGGCAAACAGCGGGCTGCGCGGTGGGAGCGGCGTCGATGGCGCCATTCATCGTGCCGGCGGACCGGCGATCATGGCGGCGTGCCGCGCACTTGGCGGCTGCCCGACCGGCGATGTCAAGCTCACCACCGGCGGCAACCTCAAGGCGCAGTACGTCATCCATGCGGTCGGCCCCGTCTACCGCGACGGCCAGCACGGCGAACCTGAGCTGCTGGCCAGCGCGTACCACCGCAGTGTCGAGATTGCCGGCGAGCACGGCGTTACCAGCGTGGCGTTTCCGTCCATCAGCACCGGCGTGTACAGCTACCCGGTTGCCGACGCCGCGCGTATCGCACTCCGCACCGTCGCCGCGGCGCTGCCGCGACACCCCAACATCCGCCTCGCGCGCTTCGTGCTGTTCAGTGCCAGCGACCTGGCAACCTATGAGCGCGTCCTCGCCGAGGTGGCCGCGACGTTGCCAAAGCCCTGACACGACGAGTCGATGCCGGAGATCGCGACGCCACAGCTCGAGCTGCTCTACAACGTGAGCCGCTCGCTTCACGCCCTGGTCGAGCTCAACGATCTCATTCCGGTGGTCGTCGAGAAGACCAAGGAGTTGCTCGATGTCGACGGCTGCTCGGTGATTTTGCTGGACGAGACCGGCCGCGAGCTCTACTTCCCGTGGGTCAGTCCCGAGAACTCCGCGATCGCGGAGCGCCTGCGCAACCTACGCATGCCGGCGGACAAAGGTATCGCCGGAACAGTCGTGCAAACCGGGCTCTCGCTGCTGGTTCCGGACGTCCGCCGTGATGCGCGCTTCTACTCGCAGATGGACCAGCAGACCGGCGGCGACACCCAGTCGATTCTCGCCGCACCGCTGCGGACGCAGCACGGCATCATTGGCGTCATCGAGTGCATCAACAAACGCCGCGGCGAGTTCACCCTCTCCGAATTGACGTTTCTGGAAGCGCTCGCGGCGACCATCGCCGTGTCCATCGAGAACGCTCGTCTCTACGAGACGCTGAAGCTGTCCGAGGCACGGCTGCGCGACGAAGTGGCCTTGCTGGCACGCGAGCGTCCGGTGCGGACGCGCTTCACCGACATCATCGGCAGCGGCCCGGCAATGGACAAGGTCTTCCGTCTGGTGGAAAGCGCGATCACGTCACCAATTACCGTGCTGCTGCAAGGCGAGACCGGCAGCGGCAAGGAAGTCATCGCACGCGCCATTCATTTCGAGGGGCCACGCAAGGACAAGGCCTTCGTGGCGGTGAACTGCGGGGCGTTCTCCGAGACGTTGTTGGAAAGCGAGCTGTTCGGCTATCGCAAAGGCGCCTTCACCGGCGCCAACGCCGACAAGCGCGGGCTCCTCGAAGCCGCCGACGGCGGCACCATGCTGCTCGACGAGATCGGCGATACGCCGCCGAGCCTACAGGTCAAGCTGCTGCGCGTCCTGGAACATGGCGAGTTCATCCCGGTGGGTGACACGCAGGTGCGCAAGGTCAATACACGCGTCATCTCCGCCAGCAACAAGGACCTGCAAACGGAAGTGCGTGCCGGGCGGTTTCGCGAGGACCTGTACTATCGCCTGAGCGCGTTTCCGATCCACGTCCCGCCGCTGCGCGAGCGCCGCGAAGATATCCCCTTGCTGGTCGCCTATCTGCTCAAACGCGTGGCGCACAAGTGGGGCAAGGGAGAAGTCGGTGTCGCGCCGGATGCAATGGACTGCCTGGCGCGCTACGCGTGGCCCGGCAACGTGCGCGAGCTCGAGCATGAGCTCGAACGGGCGGTCACCCTGGCGGGTGATGCCGCGCTGTTACAAGCGGAGCATTTCTCCGAGCGCATTCTCAGTGCATCAACCGGGGGCGGCCGCATCCGTCTCAGCGGTTCACTCAAGCAGGCACGCAGCACCTTCGAGAAGGATTACATCGCCCACGTGCTGCGCACGCATAACGGTAATGTCTCGCACGCCGCCCGCACACTCGGCATCAGCCGCGTGATGCTGCAGAAAAAAATGAAAGAGCTCGGGCTGCGGTCGGCCACTGTGTAACAACGGTCGCACTCGGCAAGGACCACGTCGCGGGAGGCGACTCGCCGAAGCACAGCCGTTCTTGGCCACCCGCCGGTTGCCGCGATCTAGGCAGGCTGCGGGACCGCTAAGTTTCTTGAGCGGCTAACTTTTTGTAGCACCTCGCCGCCGCCCCAATATCCGTTGCGCCGCATGACGAATTGGTCGACCGCAAAGAATTCTTTGCGTTGCAGCAGCCTGGGCACTGCAGTCGCGCGGCACCCCACACACAGGGTGTGACAAAATCGGTTGGCACCACCCTTGCGAGGCATAACGAGCAATCAGGAGGTACATGACGATGGCAATCGACATGACAGCTCAATTGGCTCCTATGCTTTGGGGAATGGTCGCACTGATGGTGGTGGCGAGCATTTCACTGCTTGCGGCGCACACCGAAAGCTGAACCCTGCCGCGCACGCCGCGCACAATGACGCAGAAAGGAGAGCCCCAATGTTCTCGATTCCATTGATCAGCTCGGTGCCGATACCCGGATTGTTCGGTGGTACGGTCATCGTCCCCGGATTGGGCGCGTTTTTCGCCGTCGTATTGATCGCCGCGCTCGTAGGCTCTGGCCTCGGAATGCTGCGTCAGTTGACCAGTCCGCATCCGGATTCCGCCACACGACACCCGGCATTGATTCCTCCAGCAATCGATCACAACGATCATCACGTGCACCAGGAAGCCGCGTAGGTATCACCTTCCTCCGCGCCTCCGTCCACAGCGGAGGAGGGTTGCGGTTGGCACACAGGGTTCAAAAACCCGCAAAGCGCTCAAACATGAGGAACCGCAAACAGGAAACGGAAAGCGGGTAAATGGGCGGATGGTCCGTTGAGCAGTATTTAATTTCCGGTTTCCTGTTTCCGGTCTTCCATTTCTTTTCGAGAAGTTCGATAGCCTTCAGGGGCCCGGGACGATCTTGAAGACCTCGCCGCCGATATCGCAGATGTAGAGCTCGCCGCGCGCGTCTTCTCCGAACGAAGAGAGGCTGCTGATCGCCAGCCCGCCACCCGGCGCCAGCTCCGTGGTGTGATCTTGTAGCTGTGTCGCCGCGCCACCGACAACGCGCAAGCTGCGGATGAAGGCGCTGCAGAAATCGCCGTAGAAGTATGTCCCGCGCAGGTCCGGCATGGCACAGCCGCGATAGACGTAGCCCCCGGTGACGGCGCACCCTTGGCTGTGGTCGTAGTCCAGAATCGGGAGGGTCATCCCCGTTTGATCGCAGCTGCTGCCCGACGGGTAGCAGTGCCCGTTGCCTTCGACGACGTTCCACCCATAGTTCTGACCACCGCTGCTGCCGACAGGCTGAAAATCGATTTCTTCGAAGCGGTCCTGGCCGACGTCGCCAATGTAGAGATCGCCCGCGGTACGATCGAAACTGAAGCGCCACGGATTGCGCAGCCCGTATGCCCAGATCTCATCCAGCCCGGCTGTCGCTCCAAAGAACGGATTGGTGGCGGGGTTGGCGTACGGCGCGGCGCCATCGACGTCGATGCGCAGGAGCTTAGCCAACAGCGTGTTGATGTTCTGCCCGTTGCCCTGCGGATCACCTTCGCTGCCGCCGTCACCCAAGCCGATATACAGATACCCGTCAGGGCCAAAGGCCAGGTGGCCGCCGTTATGGTTGGCGAACGGTTGGGTGACGTGCAACAGCGCCGTCTCGGTCGGGTCGGCAACGTCCGGATCGGCGGAGACCTGATACTGCGAGACCACGGTGTTTCCCGAGAGGTCGGTATAGTCGACGAAGAAACGCCCGTTGATGGCATAATTCGGGTGGAACGCCAGACCCAGCAAGCCACGCTCGCCGCCACTGGTGATCTGCGTGTGAATGTCGAGGAACGGTGCCGGCAGCAGCGCGCCCCACTTCATGATGCGGATGGTTCCCGTCTGCTCGACAATGAAGATCCGGCTGATATCGCGCGGCGGTGCGGTGACCAGCAGCGGCGAGCTGAGCCCGCTGGCGACGCGCACGGCTTTGATGGCTGTGCCCGAGACCGGCACGATCCCGGAGCAGATGTCACCGCAGCTGTTGCTCTCGAATTGGCAGGTGGCGGAGCAGCCGTCACCGTTGAGCACGTTGCCATCGTCACATTGCTCGCCCGGCTCGGTGACGCCGTTGCCGCAGGCGGCGGTGGTGCACAAGTGCGTGAATCCGGTGGGAGCCAGGCTGTCATAGGGAAATCCGCTGGCAATGATCGCCAGGCGCGCGCTGCACGCCAGACGATCGACGGTCCCCAGGGCACAGCGCAGATTGACGCGCGTCGCTTTCGTGTTCGGCAAGCGATTGCGCGACGCACACGAACGGCCGTGCGGCGCGAGGGTCGTGAGGCAATAGCGCGCGCCGCTGATCACGGCGGTTACGTAGTTGGCCGACGCACTCTCGCAGGTCTCGATGACGGCGCGTGCCGGGACGCTGCTCAGCACGGACACCGTGACGATGAATAACCAGACTGTTTTGATGCGCATGAGAGCCTCCGCAGAGGCCGACTATACCATGCGCGGCGGGGTGCAGAAGCAGCTTTTTTCTCCTGCTGCCGGTCGCCGGATGTCGCGGGGATCCCTTTCGCTGCTGCCCTTTTGACTTTGCGTTTGCCTTTTGACTTGCTTCGGGATCAGCGCACGTAGATCGCGTTGGCGTAGATCCAGACGAAGTCGTGCGCCAACACCGCGGTCGCATCGTTACGCAAGTCTTCCCGCAGATGCAGCGGCACCATGCGCACCTCGGCGCGGTAAGCGCCCGCTTGCGTCGGCGTAAACGCGAGAGCAGCGGAACCCGAGGCCACTTCCTCGAAGCCGTTGTCGATGGCGCGAAGAATACGCAATGTGAGCTGCGGCGGCTCGTGATTGGGGTCGAGGTGGCGCACGCTCGGGCGGGCTACATGCAAGACCGGCTGATCGGTGAGCTGGACCTCGGCGCCCATCTCGAACGTCTGGCTGCCGACCTCGGCGTGGTAGTCGAAGCCTTCCGGATAGCCCATCACTTCGAAGGCGCCGTACAAGCGCCCGGCGCGCAGCGCCTCCTTGAGGTCGCGATCATCGAAGCTGCCGTCGGCCTTGGGCTGGACGAGTAGATGATTGGAGAACCACATCATCATGCGGCGGAAGCTGTCGACCCGCTCGCCGTCCTGCATCAGTTGTTTGAAGGTGTTGCGATGGCAGTCGGTGGCCATGGTCGTGACGCGTTTCTCGCCGCTCGCCAGCACCGATCCCCAGCGCGTCAGGTAGCGGGGGTCCTCGCTGATGATTCCCAGGAGAATGAGGTCCGGCGCCATGAGACCGGGATCGTTGAGCCGCAGGACGAACTGTGCTGCCTTGCTGACATTGAGCAGCAGGTTGGCGTGCACGTTGTACATCTCGAAGCCGTCGAGCGGCAGATCGTGCAGCTGCGCCACGGTCCAATTCTCAGTGTGTGACACCAGTGCCACGGCGCCCTTGGCACGCAAGGCTTCGATCGCCTCAGCGGTCATGGCTTCGTAGATCTCGCTCCGCGCGGGCTGATCGGCGACATGCTCTTCCAGCCCGACCGGCATCGTTCCCGATTCGCATCCGGCCATGATCAGCGCGTGACTGCCGTCGGGGCAGCCCGACCACGACGCCGCCGGGTTGCCGTCGTGCATCACCAACTCGTCGCCGCGATCGGCGCGGTACAACAGCGCCTCGGGGTACGGAGTATCCCCGAACGATTCGTCGTGATCCGTGAGCATGACGAAGTCGTGCTTCGATTGGCACAGGCCGCGCCGAAAGTCGTCGAAGCACACGGGATCACGCACGCCGTTGACCACCGGCATGCCGTCGCAGGCATCGTGCGAGTACACACTGTGCGCATGGATCAGCCCGCGCCGGTCGATGAGGCCGCGCGGCCCGGGCTCGGCAATCGAGGTGTAGGCGACGCCGGGCGCCCAGAAGTCTCCGGGGATCCGCGTTGGGGACGGGCTTGCCGTGGGTGTCGGCGGTACGGTCATGGTCGGGGTGGCGGTCGGTGCGACGCTGCACCCGGCGAGCGCGCCGCGCACCGCCTCGATGATCTCATCGATGGTGATCTGCAGACTGCCGTCGACGTCACCGCTGCTGCACTCCGCGAGCGGGGCGTTGCCGAGGGCAACATTGACCATGGTGATCAGGTCATTGACCGTTACGTCACCACTGCCGTCGCAATCGCCGACACATACAACCTGGTCGGAGGCCGCGGCACTGACGACACCGAACCGTGCAGCGAGCACAACGAGCGCCAGCAGCATGCACTGCCACGCCTGCCTATAGATTCCCCGGTAGCCCATCGGATTTCCCCCGTCCGCGCCGGCTATCAGCCTGGCTGCACAGCCCGCGCGTGCTTCATTGGCGCTTCGAACGCCTGATCAGTGGTTGTGACTCGCACCACACTGCAAACGAGATATCATCCAAGGTGGCACATTTCATAGCCCAAAGCGCTAGCAGCCTGTCGGACTTGGCAGCCCGCAGCGACCCA
>CAZTDK010000314.1:0-7310 GCA_964611965.1 uncultured Binatia bacterium (SeqCode)
CCGAAGCACCAGAGATCCTCGGCGGTGAGGATGCGGCGCGCAAAGCGCTGCTTCTGCTCTTCGGTCCCGTAGGCGATCAGCGGTGGTCCAGCAATGCCGATGCCCAGGCTGCCCACCACCTGGGGCGCTTCCGCGCGCGCCATTTCTTCCGTATAGGCTATTTGCTGCGGGATCGATGCGGCGCGGCCGCCGTATTCGACCGGCCAGGTGATCCCCACCCAACGGGCCGCGGCAAGTTTGGCCTGCCATGCGCGCAGCTGTCGCAGGCGTTCCGCCTCGGGCAGCTGCGCGGCCTGCTCGGTGCGCAGCTCGTCCGGCATATTCTCCGCCAGCCAGCCACGGAGCTCATCGCGAAAGACGTCGATATCCTGGTCGCTCATGGCGGCGGTTCTAGATGCCCGCCCCGTCCCGGTCAACGCGGGTTCGTGGTCGTGTTCGTAAGGATGCTTCGGCGGGAGCCGCAAAATTGGCTTTCACCACCTGTCGGACGTGGAAGCCTGCAGCGACCCTACGGGGAGCGGGCCATAGAAGAGACGCCGGCCGCAGGTCCTATTTTTCTCGCATTCCCAGTCTCCGGCCGACGGGCTACAACACGAAACCATGGCGAGACGCCGGGTCGGCGTGCAGCGGCCGGCACATCTTGAATGCGCATCGCGCTGGTGGCTGAATGTTGTTTGCGCAACCCTCTTTTGCGCCGCGATGGCCAGGGCACAGGTCGCCGGCGATGCCAACTGCGATGGGATCGTCAACGGCGCCGATCTGTTGGCGGTGGAAGACGCCCTGTTCGAGCTGAGCAGCTGCCCGGAGTCCGACGTCAACGATGACCGCGTCATCAGCGCCGCGGATCTGGCAGCCGAGGTTCCGTTCGTCGTTGCCGCCCCACCCGCGGCAACGTCGACGGCAACTGCGACCGCATCGATCACCATGTCGTTGGCACCGACGCCGAGCGCGACGCTCACACCAACCGTAACCGTCACGCCAACCACAACGCTGACTCCCACCGTGACGGCCACGCCAACCATAACGCCGACACTCGGCCTGTGCCCGACCGGCGCCGCGGAGGTACAGCTCACGGTCGACAACCAGACCGGCCACGAGCCGCTGCGAGTGACGGTCAGCGGCCAGCGCGTTGGGCCGACGTGCATCAACGCCAGAGGCCTCGACGAAACCTACTCGGTGATCGTCGGCAGCGACCCGCAGACCGTCGGCAATCTCGCCCCCGGCAATTGGGTGCACACGGTAAGCGCCGCGCGCACCGGTCAACTCGAGCACCGCGCCAGCCTGGTGCTGGTCAACGCCGGCGAGAACGTTGTCCGGTTCACCGCCGTGGCCAATGTCTTCACGGTATCGACGACCCACGACAGCGGCGCGGGATCCCTGCGGGAAGCGTTGAGCGCGGCGAACACCGCGGCCGCGCCGGCGCGCATTCAATTCGATGAGCGGGACTTCCCGTCCGGCACGCCGACCGTGATCACCCTCGCCAGCACACTGCCCGCCCTCAGCGGCTCCGGCATCATCCTCGACGGCGTCGACGCCGCGGGGGCCGCCGGTAACCGCGTTATCGACGCCGACGGCCTTGCCATCGCCGGCCTGCGGATCACCGGCGCCGCCAACCGCATCGTCGGGATGCGGGTGCGCAACACCGGCGGCAACAACCGTGACGTGGTGTCGATCGCCGGGTCGACGGCGCGGCGCAACGTCATCGAGCAGTGCATCATCGAGCACTCCGGCACGGCAGACGGCATCGGCATCGACGCCGGCGCGGGGACCGACTTTCTGGCGAACGCCAACGTGGTGCGCGATTCGGAAATCTTCGCCGCCTCCGACAAGGGCATCAAAGTCACCACCAACGCCTACGCCCATCTCGAGCACAACTGGGTGCATGACAACGCCAACGGCGGGATCCAGTCTACGCTCAGCGGCCACATCTTCGCGCGCGACAATCTCGTCGAGCGCAGCCGCGGCGCCACCGCGCAGAACGGTTTGTCGATCAACGGGGCAGCGCCGGAGACGCCCACCATCGCCAGCGAGTTGCTCACCGACGGCAATCTCTCGCGCTTCAACGCTGGCGACGGGATCTCGATCCGTGGCGTGTCGCTGGGCGTCATCAACAACGATGCGCTCCTCGCCAACGACAGCGATGGTCTGCGCGTCATCGACGAGAACGGCGCAGCCGCTGCCGCGGTGCAAGGCATCAGCGCCGCCTGCAATGCGGTCGATGGCGCCGCGGTCGGCAACACCTCGCAAGCGGATTTCGGGGGCGGCCAGTTCAACAGCGCCGGCAGCAACGCCTTTACGCAGAACAACCTGCCGGCGGGTGCCGCCAACCTGCGCAACAGCACGGGGATGCTGGTGTACGCGGAGGACGCGCAGTGGGAGCACTGCGGTCACGACACCACGTGCGACATCAGCGCAATCGACGCCTATGACGTCAGCGACCACGGCGTGCACACCATCGTTGCGCCGGCGCAAGCGCACCGCAGCACCTTGCCGCCCAGCATCACCACCGTGCGCCCCACCAAAGGCCGCGGCGGCGACCTCGTGCGCATCTTCGGCAGCGGCTTCAACGTCATCGACGGTTACGCCGCGGACGCGACCTGCGCCGACGTCGCCACCCGCAATCGCTGCACACCGCTGCGCGGCAATTGCGTGCGCATCAACAACGTCCCGGCGGCCATCGAGGCGGTGACCCCGACCATGCTGCTGGTGCGTCTACCGTTCACCTGCGTGGCGCCGCAACCACTGACGGTGCAAACGCAAGGCGGGGGCATCAGTGCGCCATTCGCTGTGTGCACAAACGCGGCGGAGTGACGCCGCGGATACGCGTTATCGAAACACACGGGTGCGGTTGAGAACGAGCGCCAGCGCTTGCGAAATGAGAACCGGTTGCGGGAGTCCACCTCTCGCTACGGCACCGCGCAGCGACCAATCCTGTCCTGAGGCTCCCCGAAGGGGGGAGCGGTCCATAGAAAAGACGCCCGGCGCAGCCCTAGAAGAGACGCCGGCCGCAGGCCCGCTGGAGGTTCGCGGCAGGATCGGTTAGGGATACGCACCACCTGAGGAGAATCCCCTGCACATGGCCATGTCAGTATTGCGCTTGCAGACGAGCGCTGTCGTTACCACCGCCGGGCGCGGCGAGGTGTCCGCACCATGACCCACTCAAACGCCGTCGGGCACGACGTCGACAGCTGGTGTACGCGCTGCAAGCTGATTCTCGCGCATACGGTGGAAGCAATGATCGGCGGCAAGATCACGCGCGTCCACTGCAACACCTGCCGGTCTCAGCATGCCTATCGACCACGGCCGCCGGGTGAGCCGGCGGCGCCCAGCCGCGCCGATCGCCCGGCAGTGTCCCGCAGCGCGCGCCCGACCGCGGCGGCGGCGCGCGCCAGCGAGTATGCCACGTTGCTGAGCGGACGAGATACCAGCAGCGCACGCGCCTATGCCACCGCGGATCGGTTCGCCCCCAAAGAGCTTATCGTCCACCCAATCTTCGGCCTCGGCATCGTCATGATTCTCAAGGACCGAACGAAGATAGATGTATTGTTCCAGGACGGGCTCAAGACGTTGGTGCACAGCCATTAGTGCGCGAGCTGCCTGAGCAAGCGAGCTGCCTGTCGGACTTGGCAGGGTGCAGCGACCAATCCTTCCTGAGGCTCCCCGAAGGGGGGAGCGGGCCATCGAAAGGGCCAGAAAAAAGGACGCGGGCCGCAGGCCTATCCTGAGGTGCGCTGGCGGAGCTGCTTGATCAGCCGCGGCAGGAGGTGGCGCTCCGGATCGCGTTGCTGCTCGGCGCGCAGCACGCGGATGCCGCGGCGGACGGCGCGCTCGGCTTCGCGCCGCACGGCGAAACAGGCCGCGGCGTCCTGGTGTCGTCCCTTGTAGCGCCGCGTGTCGATCGGTGTGCCAAAGTAGAAATAGAGGCGTTCCGGACGCGGCAGCGGCGTCGGCCCGATCCCCTTGACGATCGGCATGATGACATCGCTGCGCACGCCGAGACGCTCGAGGATGGCTCCGAGTGGGGACGCCATGAGGTCGTTGGCATCGAGGAGAATATCGAAAGCTTCCTCCGCACCGACGGCGGCGAACGGCACGATCGGGCAGCCGAAGCGAATGGCCATGTGCGCGAAGCCGACGCGGTTCTTCCAGATCAACGCGTACTTCTCGCCCTTGCGCTTGGCTACCTCGCGGCCACCGCCCGGGAACACCAGGATCGACTCGTGCGCCCGCATGAGCTGGGCGCAATTGTCACGCGTCCCGTCGACGACGCCAAAGCTGCGCAACAGCTCCCCCCAGAGCGGCACGCGGAAATGCAGGTGGTCGCCGAGCGCGCGCAGGAAGATGCCGCGCTTGCTGTACAGCTCGAAAAACATCATCGGCGCATCGAGCACGCCGAAGATGGTATGGTTGCCGACGAACAGCAGCGGCCCGTGATCGGGCACCTGCTCGATGCCGATGGACTTCGGCGCCGTCAGCCAATGCCACGGCCGGAAAAGACGTATGGCCTCCTCGATCACACGCGCCGATGGCCGCGGCCGCAGCGCCGGCACCGGGTCGCTCCTATGTTCCACGTTTCGTCTCCGACGCCCCGGCCTCGTATGTCAGACCAAACTGGCGCAGATGATCCAGCAACGCTCGCGGTGCAAATGCCGAGGCGGGCGCCAGGACGCCGGCACGATCGTACCCCGCGGCGCACATCTGCTGCGCACCGTAGGCGGCAATGACCGCGGTCAGCCCATAAGGGTCGTGGCCGCGCAGCAGCAGCCGGCCACTGGCGGCGGCGCCGGCGCGCACGCCGCGCACGTCTATCGCGAGGTGAAACGCATCGCCGGCACGGGTTGCCACGTCGGGACCGCCGGTCCCCTCACCAATGACCCGCCGCGCCAGGCGTCCCAACGGCGTGCGCAGCAGCGCACCCACGGACGGCGCCGCCGCCGAGACCAGGCGCGCGGCAAACCGTGGCACGACCATGAAGGTCCGCACCTCACGCACGCTGAGGTGGCGCGGAATCGTAATCACCTCTGCCGACGGAAAGCTGACCGCCGCAGCCCATCCGAGCGGCGGCGGGAAGTCGACCCGGCGTGTCGACGCCGCGGCGCGCTCCTCGACCCAGGCGCTGCCGCGATAGGCATACCCCACGCTCTGCAACATGCGCAGCACCGTCCGCTGTGTGCCCTGGCTGGGGTGCGCCCCGGTCGCATAGGTGACGTGGATGGCAGCGAGGTCTCGGAAGCCGGCGGCGGCGATTGCGGCGGCACAATCCGCGACGGCAACTTCGAAGGCCTGTGCACAGACGACGGCGACCCGTTGCCGGCGCGCCCATTCGTCGTGCGCCAGCATCGCCTTGACGAACGGCTGCTCGCCGGTGGTGTCGAGGTAGTGCGTGCCGTTGCTGATGGCAGCGCGTATCACCGGCTCGCCGTAGTCGACGAAGGGGCCGACCGTGTTGATGATGACGCGGCTGCGTTGCGCGAGACGATCGAGGGAGGCGGCGTCGCGGACGTCGGCAACAAACGGCTCAACCCCTAGATTTTCAACCAGCGGCTGCAGCTTGTCGCGGTTGCGCGCCGCGGCGAGGACGGCCACGCCCCGCCGGCGCAGCTCGTGCACGATGAGACCACCGGTGTACCCGGTGGCCCCCAGGACACTGATTGCCGTCCCTGCCATGTGCGGCGCATAGCGGCCGGGGTGTGAGGGTGTCAACTCGGCGCTTGTGGCGAGGCGCTCGTGTGAGGACGGCTGTGGTTGCAGTGGCATAGAGGCGGAAAACGTGAAACGTAACGCGCAAATGGAGCTGCGCTGGCTCTGGCTTACGTTTTACGTTTTACGTTTGACGTTTTCCGCTATGGGAAGGGAACGATGCCCACAAATCAGATGACTGCAGCGATCACGCGCCTTATCCTGGTCCGACACGGTGAGAGCGAGGGCAACCGCGACCGCACATTCACCCAGCACGCCGACGTGCCGATCACGGCAACCGGCCGCGTCCAAGCGCAGGCCGCCGCCGTGCTGATTGCCAAGCACTTCCGCCCGGCGCGCGTCGTTGCCAGCCCGTACGCGCGCGCCCGGCAGACGGCGGAGATCATCGCCGCCGCATTCGCGCTTGGAGTCGAGACTGAGGCCGCCTTGCGTGAGCAGAGTTTCGGAATCTTTGCGGGACAGCCCTACGAGTCGTTGCTCAGCGATGCCGCGTATCACGAGGGGCCACGGTGGCATTGGCGGCCACAGGAGGGCGAATCCTTGATCGATGTGTATGCGCGTGTCGTGCCGGTCATCGAGCGCATCGTCCGAGAGAGTGTCGCGCAGGATGTCGTGCTGGTCAGTCACGGCGGAGTGATGCTGGCGCTATGCGCTTTCGTCACCGGCACCTGGGAGGGGCTCAACATCACCCCCAACGCCGGCGTGTTGGTGGTGGAGTATTGCGCGGGCCGCTACGGAGCGCCCCTGCCCATCGCGCCGGAGTAGTGGAGGACTTCATGGGCCGAGGCGACTGCCGGCACCGGGGTTCAGCGCGCAGAGCGATCATTGCGCCACGGATGCCGTGTTCGAGTAGCCGTTGCCTTCCCACAGGCCGGGGCGATCGAGCCGAGTGAACTCAATGCGGCGGATCCACTTCGCACCGTGTCGCCAATCTTCTCCATAGTACCCTCAGATGCCGAAAGCGGGTTGAACGTTTCTGCCGCTCACTGCACCGCTCCGACACGCCGCGGGATAGTTCCTCGCCGGCACATCGCATACGCAGGCAGCTCAAGGGAATCAGCCATGGCGGTCACGCCGAAAACAGGCCGAATCGTGCCACCCGGACTCCGCTTCACGCCAGCGCGAGCAGCGTACGCAGGGTCATCAGGAGCAGCAACCCATGGGCGATGCTCCACACGATCGTACGCCAGGGTTGCAGCTGCAGCAGGTAACAGACGCTGTGCAGGATCCGCGACACCGTGAAGCCGATGAAACAGAAGCGCGCCATGCCGGGAGACGGGTTGCTCAGGGCATAGAGCAAACCGACGCCAAAATACGGCAGAATATTCTCGAGATCATTTTGATGCGCGCGGCGGGCGCGCTCGACGTCTTCGTTAACACCGGTCTTCGGCGTGAGCCCTTGCAAGCGATAGTCTTCGGGAGTCGCGAAGTGCTTGTCGCGAATGCGATAGAAGCTCGTCGCATACCCCACGGCGACCATCTTGAGCACCAGGATCAAGTAGGTGACGCCGAACAGCCGCAGTGTCGGATTGCTGAGTAGCGTTTCCATGGCCCCTCCTGGAAGATGTGGCGTTGCCTTGTCGCACAGGCGAGACGGCGAGGCAACCAGA
>CAZTDK010000315.1:0-7303 GCA_964611965.1 uncultured Binatia bacterium (SeqCode)
GCATCTGCGTCGTCCCCTTCGTCGCGAAGTTCCCAACGGTACCTTTGTCCTCAGATGACGCGGCCAGTGCTGCCCAACGCTCGGTTACCGCCTGACGGACGGCTGCCGGGAGACCGTTGGTGGGTGGCAGCCAGCCGTGCGCCAACCAATCTTCCGACGCGACCTTCGGGTCGTGGAACAGATGGCAGGTGCCGCAGTAGATGTGGCCGTCTTCCGCCAGTGGGAGCACCGCACTTCCTTGCGTGTCCCCCAATGCGGTCTTCACAGCAGCCGGACTGGCGCGCAGGTGCTCGTCCGAGCCGGCGTGGCCGGTCGAGGCATGGCACAGCGTGCACGTCTCCAGCTTCGAGCGCTGCAAGGAAAAGTCCTCATTGTGGCACACCGGGCATTTGGTCATGTCGAGTGAGCCATCGGGCGTGGTCATGTGATGTGGCGAGGCATCCCCGTCGGCAGATGCCGCCAGCGGCGCCAGCACCAGCCACACACCCAGCAGCACTGCAGCAGCATGGCTCACGGCGCCACCCCGTTCGTTCCATGGCACATCATGCAGCTGGCCTCGCCTTGGTTCTGAACAATGGCCCGAACCCCCGCCAGATCGACTGTGTCGTCGGGCAATCCCGTGCGGTTTACCTGGTGGATGTTGTTGACGTTGTGGCACGCAAAGCAGTCTGAACGTCCCCAGCCGGTTTGGTGCTCCTCTTGAACCAGGACCAACCCTGCCGGGGAGGCGAGTACGTTGCCGTAGTTCTCGCTTTGCGGCGACGCGTCACTGCCGCAGGCAGCGAGGAACAGGAATCCGCAGAGCAGCATGGTCTTGGTCTGTGGCTTCATGGGGTTACTTCACCGCCTTGGCGTGGCAGTTGAGGCAGAAGTCTTCGCGGTGGCAGCTGCCGCACTGGATTGGGTTGGCGCGCGCATCGACCGAGTGCAAGGAAAGGTAGTTACGGTCGTGCACGAAGGTGAGGATCGAGTCGCGGTTCTGGTGACAGTTGATGCAGAAAGAATCACGGTGGCAATTCTGGCACGCCACTGGATCGGCACTGGCCACCGCTCCGTGGGCGCGCTGCCAGCCAATCTGGTGGTTCTCCGGCAGCAACGGATCAAGATTCGTGTGGCAGGTGGTGCACGCCGACGGTGCGGCGGCGAGTCGAGTCTCGCTTGGACCGTGACAGAAGTGGCACGCGGCGCTGCCGGGAAACAGCGCCGCCCGCGACGCCGACGCCGCAAGCGGTGCTGCACCGGTGTCGATCTGCGCATCGAAGCGGTGGCAATCGCCGCACACGAGCGCTTGCTGCGCAAGGATCGCCGCATGGCGCTGGTGCGTGAACTTGTGCCGTGCGTCGGCGGTGCTCGCATTGGGTGCCGGGCGTGGGCGCAAGAAGCGGTTGGCCGGCATGTACTCGCGGCAGGCGGCGAGCGCAGCCATCAGCGAGAGGAGGACGACGCTCGCGCGGCCGTATCGGGTCACCGCGTTCCTCCATCGGTCGCACCGCCACTACCACCGGTGTTTGCCGCGCCCGCACCCGGAGCTGCGGACCCGGCCGCCGGCGCGGCGGCGGCAAACGTCGATGCCGCCCAGCCGTGCGCCGGCATGGACGGGTCGGCACTCCAACTTGCCGGCTTGCCCCCTGCGGACGCCGGACCGAAGCGCGCCGGCCCCCACGGCCATGGACGTTCCTGGCCGCCAGCGGTGTCGGGCTGCTGTCCACCGCTGGTGTTGGAGCGGCCGCCGTAGGTGATGAAGAAGCCGAAGCGAAAATCTTCCGGGTAGAACTGATTGCGGTTGGCTTCGAAGTTGAGCTCGCCGGTCAGGCCGGGCAGGAACATGTAGCCGATGCCGATCAGGCTGGCGATTGCGGTGCCCGCCTGGTGCGTCGTCTTCTCATAGTAGCCGACGTTGCAATTGGCGCGGAACAAGATGTTCTCATAGACGCGGTTCTCGTACCCGAGTTTGCCGCCGTTGACACTGCCGCCGCCGCTGTCGACGCCGTAGTACTCGAGGCGCGCCGTCTCGAGTCCATCGCCGCCCGGCATGTAGAGCAGGCCGCTGCTCCACACGTAGCCATTGATATATGAGGCATCGAGCTGCTCGTAGCGTTGATACGAGAGGTCGGCGAAAGTCGAGACGGTGCGCGACAGGGTGTAGCGCGTCCCGCCGCGGAACTGCAGCTCCTCACTGACGGAGAATACTTGGAAGATGGGATCTTCACGCCGGTTGATATTCTGGATCACGCTCTCGCCGTTGTCCTGCGGCTTGTAGTAGCCGCTCTCAAAGTTGACGAGCAGCCGCGGCTGCCACACGAAGCTCTGCACACCGACGCGCGCCTGGTCGATGTTGCCGTGGTCGGCGTCGAACGCGAAGTTGCCGTACACGCTGGGGAGCCCGGGCAGCGCGGCGAACGCGCGCGTGCCGCTCAGAGTGAGTTGTTGCATCAACTCTTGTCCCTGCCGGTTCTGCTGCAGGTACCCAAGTGCCAGGGCGCCCCCACGGTACTGCGCCACACGCAAGCTGCCGCCGAAGATCTGTTCGTCCTGCGAGAGACTCGCCGAACTGTACGTCGGTTCCCAATACCGCGGCTGGCCGCCGAAGACGGTGAGCGAGAACGGCGAGTTGCCGAGCCCGACGCGCACCTGCCCCGAATCGGCGTCCCAGAGTCCGACTGGTGACTCGGCGACAATCTGTCGGCCAAGCTGGACATCGAGCCCGGGCGGCGCCGCCGGCACCCGCAGGACTCCTGAAAAGAAATCGGTTTCACCCCGATTGTTGGCAAGGTCCTGTTCGAGTCGGAAGTAGGTATCGACGGTAGCGCCGTGCGGCAGTGCCAACAGCCCGAAGTCGCCGTACAACTCGACCGGTGCCTCGGTGCTGCCCGGGAAGTAGCCGTCACCGTCACGTACCTGACCGAGGAGGCTGGGTTGGGCACGCAGTTCGACAGTCAATGCCCGCGTCGGCAACAGAATCGCCGACGCGGTACAGAGTAGAATCAGGATGCGGCATCGCGTCAAAATTTCCACGTCACCCCGGCCTGATCTCGTGCCGCTGCAGCGCCGCCGGCTGGCAGCCTGTCGGACTCGGCAGCCCCCAGCAACCAACCCTGTCCTGAGGCTCCCCGAAGGGGGAAGCGGTCCATAGAAAGGACGCCGGCCGCAGGCCTAGTTTCGGCCGCTGTGCGCCGCCGACACCGCCACCTCGCGTCCCTCCGCATGGCACACGGGGCACGCTTCAACACCATCCGACGCCGTCTGCGTCTCGGCATGGGCCATCGCCGCATCGCTGTCGTGACAGGCGGTACACACCGACGTGATCGGCTCTGTCTGCGGCGGATTCGCCGGTACCGGGTTCCCGGTTGCCGGATCGAGTTGCGTGCGCAGCGTCGGCAGCGCCGTGCCGGGATACGGCGGAATCAGCTCGCTCCCCTCGGTGTGGCACGATTCGCAGATGCGTAGATCGCCAGGGAAAAGGACCTCGGAGAAGTCATGCTTGGTGTAGCCGGGCGACCCCGAGCCGAAGCCGTACACGAGATACGGCTTCTGCTCCAAGTTCTCGCCGCGATGAATCTTGTGAATGAGCACCTTGAAGTCGATCGGCGCCGTCAACTCACCGGCAGCTACTGCGGCAGGATCGCGTTGGCGTCGCGCCGCGTCGCTGGCGTTCGGATTGTGGCACAAGACGCAGTACTCGACCTGGTTGCGCGAGCCACCATGGATCGAGAAGTCCTTGGAAAACTCTCCATGACAATTGCCGCAGCGCGTCTGATCGACCACGGTGCGGCGAACCAGTGGTGCCGAGTCGTCAACTGTGAAGGTCACCACCGGATTCTCCGCGGCTTCGGTCGCGGTCACCGCCGAGGTCAGGGCCACGCTACGGCGGGCTTCGGCCCCGAGCGCCCAGGTGCCGGTCGCGTCGTCCGGCAGCGCGGCGTTGGGAGTGAATTGGAACGCGCCCGCTGCATCGGGTCCAACCAGCGTCCCTGACGGCGAGCTGCCGAGCGGGTTGCCGTTCAGCACGGCCGCATAGTCCGTCGTCGGGCCGGCATAGTTGAATGCCAAGCTGCTCAAGCCGCTCAAATCGCGCAGCGGTGTGCCGCCATTGTCGGTAACGCTGAACGTGATCGTCGGCCGCTGGCCAGCCGCATGGCTGCTGATCGCCGAGATAGTGACGTTGAGCCCAGCCAATTGGGTGGAGCGCTCCGGCACGACATGCGCGCCCGGGACGCTGATGTCGAACTCCTTGTTCTGTGTCGCGGCGTGGCAGGCGGTGCATTGGCCGTCGGCGTAACCTCCGGGCGGGTGATTGGTTCCCGGCGGTCCTGCCCGCGAGGTCTGCGTCGATGGGTTGACGTCGTCGTGGCAAGTCGCGCAGGCTGGGGCGGAAGGCTTCTTCGAGTAGAAGTCGGCGGTGGCACCGTCGCTGTGGCAGACGGCGCATTCCTCGATGCTCCGGGGAAAGCCGACGCCCGTCACCGAACCGTCCGCCTGCTTTTGCGCGAAGACGGAGCAATCCGTGGGGTCTCCACAAATGGCGTACTGGGTGCCCGGAGTACCGCTATTGATCAGGGGGAGGTTCTTCCCTGCGTGGATCTGGTGAATCATGTTGCGCAAATCGATGGAGGTCCCCACGCCGTCGGTGGCGGCTTCGGTGTGACACAGCTTGCACAGGCGCACCTCACGCCGGTTACCGTGCTCCTTCAGCGGCTGGTGGCACTGGTTGCACTGCGCGGTTGTGGTGTCCTCCCAGACCGTCGGGGTACCACCTTGGGGAATGAAGTCGAAGATCGGATCGACACCGTACTGCTGCGGACCGAAGTTGCGATCGACCTGCATGCCGACCGTGTAGGTCTGCGAGCGATCATAGCCGGCGGGCAGCTTGGTAGCGAAGGCGTACATATATGTACCGGTATCGCCGGCAAGCAACGTGAGCGTGCCGCCCGAATCGTAGGCTGGCGACGTGGCGTTGACTAGATTCACGTAGCGGAAGAAGGTGTTCCCCAGGTCGCCGCCGCCCGCGTACGCCTGGAGCTCGGCGAGTGCGAAGCGGGTGCGAGCTTGCTGATCGCTCTGTGGACTGGAGAGAGTGGCAGTCAGTGGTACGCCGTCAGCGTCGGTGACACTGAAAGTCACATCGACCTGGCCGGCTGCGTCCGCCGTCACCGCCGTGATCGTGCTCAGCAACCCGGCGCCCGCGAGTTGAGTTGGCGCCGGCGTCGGTGACGCCGTCGGCGACGGGGGAGGCGGCGCGGTAGAGTCCGATCCACCACCGCAGCCAGCCATCCCAAGCGTGAGGGCAGCGAGAATGGCTATGGCGCGGCCGCCGCTCACCGGACACCGGAAGCTTCGACTGCACCGCCTTCCTTTATGCATGGCCACACCTCGCCGGTTTGCTGACTGCCTGCACTGGCCCTATCGCACTGCGCTGCACTTCGTCAAGCCGGTGCTCGATTGTGTCGATGCAGCGCGAGAACCATACGTGAAGGAAGTGGGCAACCGCGCCGTTGCGGAAACCCTCTCGAGTCAAACTTGCCATGAAGGGAGAGTCGTACTAGTTGACCACCTCATGCCGGATCGAGAAGTCGCGCCCCCATGGAAACGCGACCACCCAGGCCTCCTCCTGCTGACGAGTCACTGGTTGGTCTGGGTGGGCATGGGCCTCGGCATCACCGCCATCAGCACCTGGCTCTTTGTCGCGCCATCCGAGGTCGGCGGGCATGGCGAAAATCCGTACAAGGGTGTCGTCATCTATCTCCTGCTGCCGTTTTGTCTCATCGGCGGCCTGGCCCTTGCGGGCCTCGGCGTACTGCTCGGGCGGCGGCGAATCCGCGAAGGAGTGAAGACGAGCATCACCGACCGGCGCACGGCACTGCAACGATTCGTCGCATTTCTCGTGATCACCATCGGCACCAACCTCGTGGTCGGAACCCAACTGACGTACCGGGCGGTGGAGTACATGGACACCCCGCAGTTCTGCGGCGCAACCTGTCACGCGATGCGTCCGGAATACGTCGGGCACCAAGATTCTGCCCACGCCAGTGTGGCCTGTGCCGAATGCCACATCGCTCCCGGCGCCGGTGGATGGATCAACGCCAAGATGAACGGGACACGTGAGTTGTGGAGCACGCTCACCAACGACTACCGGCGACCAGTCCCCTCCGCACTCGAATCCGGGCACCTGATACCGTCCAAGGAAACCTGCGAGCGCTGTCACTGGGCGGAGAAGATCGTCGCGACGCGCCTGCTGGTCATTCCCAGCTATGCCAGCGACGAGCACAACACCGATTCGTACACCGCCCTCATGATGCTCGTGGGCGGCAGCCGGATGCAGGGGATTCATCACGCCCACTTCGCTGGCGGTTATGCGATCAGCTACGCCGTCTCGGACCCGAAGCGGCAGACCATCCCGTGGGTGGAACGACGCAACCTGCAGACGGGCGAGACCCAGACATACCTGGCTGAAGGAACGACGCCGGCGGAGGCGACGCGCCTGCCGAAACACACGATGCAGTGTGTCGACTGCCACGACCGGCCGACCCATGGGTTCTGGCTGCCGGGGCCGGCGCTCAACCGCGCACTCGCGATTGGCCAGGTACCCGCCACGCTGCCGTTCATCAAGAAACAGGGTCTGGCGGTCCTCCAGGCGAGCTACTCCAGCAGCGCGGACGCGGCTCAGAAGATTCCAGAAGCCATCGAACGCTACTACCGGGAAACCTATCCGGAGGTCTACGCTCAACGCCGCGGCGACGTAACCAAAGCCGCGCAGGCCATTGTCGCGGTCTACAATCGCAACGTCTTCCCCGAGATGAAGGTCACCTGGGGGACGTACCCGAACAACCTCGGACACGTCGACTCGCCGGGCTGCTTCCGTTGTCACGACGGCGCGCACGCGACGGCCGACGGTCAGGACAACATCACACAGGACTGCGGAACCTGTCACCAGTTGCTGGCGGTCGAAGAGCAAAGCCCTGAGATTCTCAAGACGTTGGGATTGTGGGACCGCCTCGAGGCCCTGAAGCACGTGGCGTACGGTGGCGCGCGAGACGCCGTGCTCGGTGCAGAGCTCACGCTCGGTCGGCAGAGCTGCGCCGGGGAGGCGCTCGCGAATCAGCTCGAGCAACGCCTCGCGCAGGCGGTGCGACTTCAGCCGCGCAACAACGGGTGCGCGCGGCTCAGACAGCTCCGGTGCCGTGTTCTCAGCCACGATGCCGCACCATAACCGACTTGACCATACCAATCTCAATTTGTAATATCGCGCGGCCCAGTTGGTCGTCTGCCAGGAGGGAGAACTTATGGTCCGGGTACCAGGATTCAA
>CAZTDK010000316.1:0-7298 GCA_964611965.1 uncultured Binatia bacterium (SeqCode)
GGCCGCGCTCACCGCGCATCACGAACGCTTGCGAGCCTTCTGTCACCGCTGCGGCATCGTGCTATCGATCGCCGATACGGCTGCTGGTCTCGAGCAGAGCTTGTTTCACGACCTGCCGCCGGCAGGGCTGATCCATTGAAAGATTTCTCGCTGTCAAGCAATCGAATTAGGCCCACCTGGTATGATACTACAGGAGCGACGGGAGGACGCATGTCGAGCATTTCGATTGATGAAGCACGGGCGAAGCTGTCGGAACTGATTCACGGCCTTCACCCCGGCGACGAGATCGTCATCACGGAGGGCGAGCAGCCGGTGGCGCGAATACTCCCGGCAATCCCAGGGGAGGCTCGGAAGAAACGACAACTCGGGACGCTGCGTGGAACGGTGACGTACATCGCCCCTGACTTCGACGCTCCGCTCGAGGATTTCAAGGAGTACATGGAGTGAGAGTGTTGCTCGACACGCACGCACTGATCTGGGCAGTCGACGACCCTGCACACCTCGGATCGAAGGCTCGCCTCGCGCTCGAGGACGATTCGAACGCAGTGCTGATCAGCGCTGCAACGGTATGGGAGATTGCAATCAAGACCGGGCTTGGGAAGCTCACCCTTTCGATGCCGTACGTGGGATGGATGAACCGCGCGATTGCGGATCTGGAGGCAACCATCTTGCCAATCACGGTCGAGTACGCCGAGGCGCTGAGGACTCTTCCGAAGCATCATCGCGATCCCTTCGATCGGCTACTGATCGCGCAGGCTCAAGTTGAAAAGATCCCGCTGGCGACCAATGAGGAGACGTTCGATTCCTACGCCATCTCGCGTTTGTGGTAGAAGCTGATGCGCAGGCGGGGCTAGGGTCCGCTTCATGCGCACGCGCCGCTATGCCTCATAAGCTTGCAGGAGTCGAGGAAGTTCTTCGGAGCTGAATAGGTAGGCAGACTCGACCGATCGCGGAGGATACGGTGCACTGGCTTGAGTTCGATTGGCGCTACTCATGGGCCCTTGAAACGCTCAAAGCGCTTGATCACGGCGTGGAGAAGATCTCCAACGAGTATAGTGACGGTCTCGATCTTCTAGAGCACGCCGAGGAGATTGTGGGGCTCGGCTTCGTCGCGCTTCAGACCTATGTGTCAGGGACAATCACGACGCTGAAAAAGGTATTCCGCCCTCTATCCGCGGCCGACGAGGATTTGCGATCGCGGAACTGTCGATCCGCCTCCGGCGTCACCGTCGTAGAGAGTATCTGGGCGGCGGGCAACTACTATAAGCATCACGATATGTGGCCTGACTGGAATCCGAAAGGAAGACGCGGTAGTATAATCCTCACTCTCAGCAAACTCGGAATCTCCGCCGCAAGCAAATTTCCATGCGTTGAGACGATGGAGGTCTTGCAAGGGCCTGGGGCACCGCTCGTCGGACTGCTGGAAGTAGCGTCGACGTGGCGAGAAGCTTCGTTTTCGCAACTTCGTCGCTGACGGCATGGGCTGCCGAACCAGTGTTGCAGCAGACGTGGTCTCGTCTGCGTTCGGCCCACGCTGCTGAATGGCAAGGTCGTTAGGGGCACACGTCCCTGTCCTTCCGTCCCAGGCACGCGGATGAGACGGACATCTGGTCCTGTACGTCCCACGTGGACGCTTGTATCATCAGGCGATCATGGGTTTTGCGGAGCCCCTCGCGCTGCTGTTTGCCGGCCTCTACGGAGTCCTGGTGCTCCTCTATCTGTGGGAGCGCTGGCGGCGGCGGGTCGAAGTGCCGTCGTTGCTGCTGTGGGAAACGATACGCGAGGACACGCTGCGGGCACGGCGCTTTCGGCCGGACCTGTTGTTCATTCTCCAGCTGCTGCTGCTGACCGGGCTCATCGGTGGCTTGGCGCGGCCGTACATCGTGGGCGCCGGTGGCGGCGACGCGCATCGCCGCCACATCTTCGTGCTGGACACCTCCGCGAGCATGCAGGCGCGCGACGCGCGCAGCACGCGGTTCGAATTGGCGCGCATGCAAGCGCTGCAGCGCCTCGACGAGCTGCCGGCAGACGACGAGGTGATGCTGATCGGCGCCGGCCATACGCCCGAGGTGCTCGTAAACTTCACTCGCGATGTGGCGGAGATCAAGCAGGCGCTGCAACAGACTGTCCCGGGCGATGTCGGCGGCGATCTCACTTTGGCGCTGACGTTTGCCGCGAACGCGCGGCAACGCAGCGATGTGCCGGCCGAGGTCGATGCCTTCACCGACATCCCGCGCAGCCAGTTGCCGGCCCCAATGGGCGACGACGTCACCGTCTTCCAGGTCGGCGAGACCGACGACAATCTCGGCATCGAAGCGCTGCAGATCTATCAAGGGCGCTTCCAGGACTATACACGGGCGCGCGCCTACGTCCTCGTCGAGAACTTTGCGCATCGTGAAGGCCACGGCCTGCTCTCCGTGCAGGTGGAGGATCAGGTGGTCCACCGCAGCGGCTTCACCATTCCGCCGCGCGAGTCGAAGGGATTTCTCATCCACGACTTTCCCGGGCCAGGCCGCGTGACGGCGCACCTCGAAGTCAGCGACGCGCTCGCAGCCGACAACACCGCATATGGCTGGATCCGCCCGGTGTCGCGCACGCGTGTGCTGGTGGTGTCGCCCCCATCGCCGTTACAGGACGATCTCACCGAGCTCGCCGCGGCCGCTCCAGGCTTGCAGCTGTCGGTCGTCGAGCCGCAAGCGTTCGCGCCGACGCAGGCACAACAGAACGATCTCGTCATCTTCCATCGCTTCGTGCCGCCAGCCGCGCCGCCGGCGAATGCGTTGTACATCTACCCGCCGGCGGACAACGGGCTGTTCCCGGTCAGCGGTGATGCGACGAATGTAGAGGTGTTGGACTGGAACGCGCGCCATCCCGCGTTGCAGTCGTTACGACCGCTGGCGGCGCTGCCGTTGCAACGCGTGCGTATCGTCACGCCGCCAACGGCGAGCCAGGTGCTACTGTGGACACGGACCGCTGAACGCGAGTTCCCGTTGGCGTTCGCCGGCGAGCAAGATGGCCATCGCTACGCCTGCCTGACCTTCGATCTCGAAGCCGAGCGCTTGCTGAGCAGCGACAACGTCAGCGTCTTCCTCTTCTTCATGAACCTGCTGGCGTGGCTGGCGCCGGAGCACGACGGTGCGCTCGTCATGAACACCGGCGAGGTGCAAGCGGCCGGCCCGTTTCCACAAGTCCCGGTGGAGATGCGCGACCCGCGTGGCGGCGTGCAGACGCTGCAATCGATGCAACCAACGATCGAGCCGCTATTCGCCGGGGAATATCGACTCAGCTCTGACGGGACGCGGCAGACCGTCCTGGCGAACTTTTTCGATCCGCTCGAATCCGACATCGGTCGCACCAGCCGAGAACCGCCGCTCTTCCATCCCGTACCCGCGGCATCGCACGCTGCCGAGGCGCTGCCGCGTCGCGAGTACGGGACCTGGTTATATCTGCTCGCCGCCGCCTTGTTTGTCGGCGAATGGCTCGTGGCGCGGAGGGTGACGACGTGACGTCAGCCGCCGGCCCGAGCTTGACCTATCTGCTGGCGCATCCGGATACGCTCGGCCTCTCGGTCTATCGCCCGACGGCGCTGCTCCTGCTGCTGCTGGTACCGGTGCTGGTGCGCTGGGCGCGTGCCGACCTGGCGCGGCGCCGGCTGGTCATCGGCTTACGCGTCGCCGCCTTTACACTCCTGGTTGTGGCGCTGGCCGGGGTGACCCCGAGCGCGCGGGTACCGAACGATCGCCTGTCGCTGGTCGCGGCCGTCGACCTGTCGCAAAGCGTCGATGCCGATGGCCACCGCTGGCAAGCTCGTTATCTCGAAGAAGTCACCCGTGCATTGGCGCCCGGTGATGAGCTGGCGGTGGTGGCATTCGCCAAGGACGCCGCCGTGGTGCGCTCTCCGGGAACACCCGGACCAGCGGACCTGGCGCATGTGGCAGTCGGCGACACCGCGACGGACATCGGCCGTGCCCTCGACACGGCAATGGCGCTGTTCCCCGCCGATGCCGAGCGCCGCCTCCTGTTGCTCAGCGACGGCAACGAGACACGCGGCAACGCGCTGTCAAAGGTCGCGCGCGCGCAGCACAACAATGTCAGCATCTACGCAGCCGTGCCGCCGCACGCGGGCGGCCTCGACGTGGCGGTAGAGAAACTCGCGGTGGCTCCATTGGTGGCGGAAGGCAGTGTCTTCCCGGTGCGCGTCATCCTGCGCAACCAAACCACGGCGCGGCCGGCGACCCTCAGCCTCAGCGTCGATGGCGAACGTGTGGGCGAGGAAAAGCTCACGCTGCAGCCGGGATTGAATGCCGTCGAGATTCCGTACCGCATGAATGGACCGGGCAGTCACATGTTGCGCGCGCAAGTCTCGGCGGCCGGTGACACCGTGCCCGGCAACGACTACCGCCAGGCGGCCGTCATGGTCGGCGGCAAATCGCGGGTCCTGCTGGTTACCGTGCACCCGCGCTCGCCGCTGGCGAGCGTCTTGGCTCGCAAGGACATCAGTGTCACCGCCGTAGCACCCGACGCGTTTCCCGCCCAACTCGATGCGCTGCTGAGCTACCACTGCGTCATCTTCGAGGATGTGCCGGCAAACGCCTTTACGCCGCGCAAGCTCGAGACATTGGAGCGCTATGTAAAGGACTTCGGTGGCGGCTTCATCGTTGCCGCCGGCGAGCATACGTACGGCGATGCGGGGTTCAAGAAAACCGCCGTGGAGCGGCTGCTTCCCGTCACCCTCGAACCGCGCCGCCCGCCGCGCGCCGAGCGCGAACCGCTGGCGTTGTTCATTCTCATCGATCGCTCCAACAGCATGGGCTACCACATCCGCAACCGCCTGGAGCGCAGTGATACGGAATCGAAGATGGCGTACGCGCGGCGCGCCGCGCTCGCAGTGGTACAGCAGCTGAAAGATACCGACATGGTCGGACTGATTGCCTTCGACTCGTTGCCGCTGGTGGTTTCCACGCTGCGCCCGTTGAAGGAAACCCGGACGATGCTGGAGGAAGACATCCCACGCCTGCAGCCGAGTGGCGGCACCGACTTTTACGACGCCTTGGACACCGCGCGGCGTCAGCTCATCGAATCGCGAGTCAACACCACGCACATCATGCTGCTGACCGACGGCGACACCAATCGCGGCGCCGCCGACCACTACCCGCTCATGGATGCCCTCGCGCAAGCCGGGATCAGCGTGACCACCATCCGCATCGGCGACGACACGGTCAACCTGACCTTGCTGAATGACATCTCGAGCCGCACCGGCGGGCAGTTTTATCACGTGGAGAACGTCGAAACCCTGCCCGAGCTGCTCTTGAAAGACACCAGCCAGGCGGTGGCGCAAGCGCCGCGACATGAAGAACGGTACGTGCCGCGGCTCGCCGCCGCCAGCCAGATCCTGCGTGGCATCAAGGCCAATGACCTGCCGACGTTGAGCGGGTACGCATACGCCCGCCCCAAGAGCGGCGCCGATGTGCTGCTCGCGGTGCTGGCGCACGAAAAGAAAGATCCGGTGCTTGCCGCCTGGCAGTATGGCCTGGGCCGCGTGGTCGCGTTTACCGCCAGCCCGGACGACGATGCGGAAACCTGGGTCGGCTGGGAAGGATACGGCAAGTTCTGGTCGCAGCTCGTTCACTGGGCGGTGCGCGAGCAGACACCGTGGGACTATACGCTCGACGTGCATCGCGTCGACGGGCAAGCCACCGTGGCGCTGCATGCCTTCGGCGACGTCGATGACGGTGTGCTGATGGCGCGGCTGTTCGTCACTCCCGACAAACCGCAGGATGTCCCGCTGGTGCCGCGCGGGCCGCGCGAGTTCAGCGGACGCCTGCCGGCGGTGCCGGCGGGCCGCTATCCGCTCACCATCACAACGCGCCTGGGCGATCGCGACGTGCGCCAGCGTACCGAGCTGATCACCGTGCCCGCAGCCGACGAGGAGCCGCAGGAGGAGTTCGAGGTCGATCATCCGAACCTGGCATTGCTGGAGGCATTGACGCAGCAGACCGGTGGCGCCGTCGACGCGCCGGTACGCAGCATCGTCGGCCGCAAGCCCGGCACCCGCCGCATCGATCATCCGTTGGACTGGCTGCTGATTCCTGTCGCGATGCTGCTCTTCCTGGCGGAGATCGCGGTGCGACGGCTGAGCGGGCCGGCGGCAGCGCCGGACCATTGAATGCAAAAACTCATCGCCGAACGATACCGTCGACAGAGCGGGAGGGCAGATGTGGACAGAAGCCAGCATCATCACCCAGCGCGTTCAACGGCTTCAACGACCGATCTCACCCATTTCGGAAGCCTGCGGTGGCGGAAGACGACTGTACCGTGGCGGACTTCAAGAATCCGCCTCATCGGCTGTCTGACACTTGAGTTGTCCAAAATCAATACCAGGTCTATTGCCAGGTCGGCGCTTCCCAAACCGATATAGATCACGCCCACGCTCCAGCTTTCTAACTTCGCCTGCTCCGCGATCTGGAGGTGAAGGCGCCCGGACAACGTGGTCTCTACCGCAAAGGTGTGGCGCTCCCGCACCAACTGCCGCATCCGACCAACAGCTTGCCGGCCCGCCTCCAAGGCGGCTTTCTCCGGGGCCGTCGGCACAAGCTCGGCAGCAATGGCATCTGGCCCGACGATCTCTTGAATGTTCGCTGTGAGGTCAAGAGCGAACGTGCTCTTACCCGCGCCGTTTGGTCCTGCGAGAAGCCGCGTTCCTCGTGGTGGTGCTCACGTCCCTGAGTCCGCATCGGCACCGAGCGGACACCTGCCCACAACCGCTTCACGTCGTGGAATGAGTGAAGCGTGGTCTGCCAGGTGGCCGGAGCGCTGTTCCTCTTGGGCATTGGTAAGACCTACCATACTCACCGCGGAAGGCGAGCAGCTCTGACGCGGATTGCCGCTGGCGCCACCAGTATGGGGGCGCATTCGGGAAGCGTTCGCAGCGCCTTCGCCAGTCTGGCGGAGGTGTCCAGAGAGGTTCCTGACGGCTTCGCCAGTGTGGCGGCGGCATCCGGAAGCGTTCCGGACCGGTTCGCCGGTGTGGCGGCGGCACCCGGAAGTGTTCCTGACCGGTTCGCCAGTGTGGCGGCGGGCTCCGGAGACGTTCCTGACGCCCCCGCCACTCTGGCGGCGGCCAAAAGTAACGCTCCTAACGGCTCCGCCACAGTGGCGATGAGTGCGCGCTGACCCGAATCCGCAACCACCTTCAGACGCCGCGCAAAAAATCAAGCGCCTGTGTTGGTCGGAGGCTGCGCTTCCGCCGGCATTGTCGCCGGCCGCTCCGCGAGAAGGAGGCGCCACGCTGTGGCGAA